>QBZG01000062.1 GCA_003282435.1 SAR116 cluster bacterium AG-335-B03 | reverse complement strand
GCTTCGGGGTTTCTGTTTGGTTTAACTAATAAGTACTCAATTGAAGATTGTGGAAAATTAGGAAGTAAGGTTGCCGCAGATATAATTAAATATATTGGTGCAAGACCTAGAGTTCCTCTTAAAACATTTCTTAATTAGAATATAAAGAATTGTAAGTTGCAATAGATGCAGAATTAACGATATCTGATACAGAAGAACCCATTTGTACAATTTGAAATGGTTTTTCCCCGCCTATCATTAGAGGACCTAAGATTGAACCTCCCCCAAGTTTTTGTAATAACTTAAAAGAAATATTGGCAGATAAAAGACTCGGCATAATTAAAACATTAGCTGGGCCAGAAAGTCTACAAAATGGATAATTTTCTTTAATGAGATCGTAATCTAAAGCAACCTCAGGTGTCATTTCACCGTCAAACTCAAAATCAACATTTCTTGTATTCAATATGTTTACTGCTTCTTTTAAGTTTTTTGAACTAGGTCTGGTTAAGCTCCCAAAATTTGAAAATGACAATAAGGCCACACGGGGAGTATAACCTAGACTTTTTACTGTATTAGCTATACCTGTGGCAATATTAGCTAACTGTTCTGCATTTGGCATATCATGTATATTTACGTCACCAATAAAAACAGTCCGCTCTTTAGAAACCATCATAGACATTGACAAAAAACTTTCATCATTTTTTGTTGAAATTACTTTTGTAATGTCATCAAAGCATCGTCCAAAAGGTCTAGTAACTCCAGTAACCATAGCATCTGCGTCACCAGCAGACACCATAGATGCAGCAAAAACATTCCTATCTTGGTTAATTAATCTTTGACAATCTCTTCTTAAATGTCCGTATCGATGAAGTCGTTCATATAGACTATCTATATATTTTGGATTGTTATTACTTAAACTGGCATTATGAATTATTAATTCATTTAGACCCTCTAAGTTAACTTGTTCCATAGTTTCTTTAACTCTATTTTCTCTTCCAATTAAGATTGGAATTCCAAAGCCTGAATTATAAAATGATAACGCTGCTCGTATAGTTTTTTCTTCCTCACCCTCAGCAAAAACAACTTTTTGTTTTTTACTTTTTATTCTTGATTTTATTGGTTCGAGAATAGAGGCTATAGGGTTAGTTCTACCTTCTAATTCTCTTCTATATGCTTCTAAATTTTTAATGGGTTTTTTTGCAACGCCAGTATCCATTGCGGCTTTTGCAACTGCAGATGAGACAGACGAAATAAGTCTTGGATCAAAAGGTGCAGGTATTATGTAATCATTACCGTAATGTAATTGTACTCCATGATAAGCAGCATTAACCTCATCAGGAACATCCTTTCTAGCTAATTCAGCAATAGCATTTGCTGCAGCAATTTTCATTTCATCATTAATCATGGTTGCTCTTACATCAAGAGCACCTCTAAAGATATAAGGAAATCCTAGCACGTTATTTACTTGATTAGGATAATCAGATCTCCCAGTAGCTATAATAGCATCTGACCTTACACTCCTTACTTCTTCTGGCATAATCTCTGGTGTTGGATTTGCCATAGCAAATATAATTGGTTTATCTGCCATACTTTGCACCATTTTTTTTGTAACAGAACCTGGAACAGATAATCCTAAGAAAACATCTGAATTTTTAAAAGCATCTTCTAAAGTTCTAGCTTTTGTGTCTACAGTATGTCCAGATTTCCACTGATTCATATTAGTTTGCCTACCTTTGTATATAACCCCATCTCGGTCTACTAAAATAATATTTTTATTTTGTGCTCCCATACCTTTTAAAAGTTCAACACAAGCTATAGAAGCCGCACCTGCCCCATTACAAACAAACTTTGTTTCTTTTATTTGTCTATTAGTTAAATGAAGTGCATTTATTATTCCAGCAGCAGTAACAATTGCTGTCCCATGTTGATCATCATGAAAAACGGGAACACCATTAATTTCTGACCCTGGTTATAAACTTGTTCAAGAGTGCTACTTGAATAAAGTAAAAGTAACACATGCACCTGGTCCTTCATCTGTAATAAACGGATTAGTATTATCTGGACTTCCTACAAATCAATTTTATTTTGGAGGTTTTGTTTCCGCAAAGAGAAATGCTAAAATAAAACAGTTTACCCTAACTAAATCATATCCGATGACAGGTATATGGTTTGATACTTGTT
>QBZG01000061.1 GCA_003282435.1 SAR116 cluster bacterium AG-335-B03 | reverse complement strand
AGGCCTTCTTCCAAATTTACCCATCAATAAAGAAACAGGAATTAACGTTAATGCTATTGTTAAAAATTGAAGAGATAACGGGATAGTTGCGTAAGATGAATGAGTAGCTAGAATAGTACCAACTAATCCAGTGTTTATCATATTAATATTTGTAGTTGTAACAGATAGACCCTGAGCGATTGATAGTATTAAAGTATTTCTCTTCTCCAGTTCCAACTACTTGTTGTCTTTACACAGAGATAATATTAACGTCATTACACAATCATTCTTTTAAATTATGGAGATAGATTTGAATACGTATTCTGGCCCCGGTCCAAAGAACCTTATAACAGATGTTATTGGAGTTCAAGTAGGTCACGCTCAAGATAAAAAAATTGGGACAGGAGTAACTGTTGTTTCGGGAAATAGTCCATTCTCTGCATCCGTAGATGTGAGAGGTGGTGGCCCAGGAACAAGAGAAACTGACATGCTAAGTTTGGAAAATTCAATAGGTCGCGCTGATGCCATAGTACTTTCTGGTGGATCAGCATACGGGCTTGATGCGTGTTCAGAAATTCAAGATTTATTGAGAGAAGACCAAAAAGGATATCAATTAGGCAAAGCAATTATACCGCTAGTACCGGGAGCTGTAATTTTTGACCTTAATATCAATGATAACCCTCATGTAAATGAACTAGGTAAAAGGTCTCTATGGAGAATTTTAGCTAATAAAGCATATAAGTCAGTTAAGAGCGATTTATTATTAGGTTCCTATGGTGCGGGTTGTGGTGCAACTACAGCAACTTTGAAAGGAGGACAAGGATCATCCTCATGGGCTCAAGAATTTTCTAATGGAAAGACATATACCGTTGGGGCTATCATAATAAATAATGCAGTTGGCAACCCATTACTTAATGATGGGCCTTGTTTTTTATCAGGTCACCTTGAGTTAGATAAAGAGTTTGGAGGATATGGACCATCTAATAAAAGATATGATAATATATTAAGAGCAAAAAGAATACCTCCATCACTTGGAATAACAGACACGTTAAATGATATTTCAAGTAATACAGTCATCGGTGTTGTAGCTACAGATGCACCCTTAACTCGTGCAAACTTAAAAAGAATAGCTATTATGGCTCATGACGGTATAGCAAAATCATTGAACCCTGCTCACACACCTATGGATGGAGACACAATTTTTTCTATTTCAACTAATCAAAATTACAAAGAACAAGTTTTAGAAAATGTAGACATCCTAGCTCTTGGTTCTAGAGCAAGTGATTGTGTTGCAAGAGCCTGCAACAGAGCCGTATATGAAGCTATTTCCGTAGGTAATTCAAAACCTGGATGGAAAAGTTTATTCTCCTAAATAAATTCGATATATTTTAATTCTTGAGGTTTAAAGCTTCTGCTTTCTTTTTCAAACGCCAATAAAACAAAGATGCAAAAGGCAAGCTGAAAATATAAACTAAAACCAATATTACAAATCCTTTTATAGGATTACTAATAATAGCATTACTAAGAAGAGCTAGAATTATGAGCAAAGGTATGACATATGATTTTGGAATTTGAAACACCTTACCCGAAAAAGTGGGCAAGTTACTTACCATAGCTATTGAAATGAGACCAATCCAAATTCCAATATTTTCAAAAGATTTTAAATCTTGTGCTTCTAAATATGCATCTATGGCAATCGGAAATAGCATTAAAAATGCTGCAGCTGGAGTAGGAACACCATTAAAATAATTTTTAGCATAGCTAGGTCTTTCAGATAATTCTGAATTAAATCTTGCAAGTCTGAGTGCAGAACAAATCACATATAGAACTATTATTATCCAAAATAAATAACCTTGTGGTTTGTCCATCCACAAGTATATTGCAAATGCAGGAACAGCACCAAAAACCACAAAATCTGAAAGAGAATCAAGATGCATGCCGAATTCACTAGTAGATTTTAATAATCGGGCAACTCTCCCATCCAACATGTCAAAAACTGAAGCAATAATGATCATTATAATAACATTATCCCAATTATTAAAAAGAGCTTGATACATTGCTTGCAAACCAAAGATTAAAGCACATATCGTAAGAAAGTTCGGAAGCATCCAAACTACTGAAAAACGTCTAGGTCTAGATTGAAGAGCTTTTTTGGCAAGTTTAATACCCTTACTTTTCATCTAGATTTTCCTTAACTGCTTTACTAGA
>QBZG01000060.1 GCA_003282435.1 SAR116 cluster bacterium AG-335-B03 | reverse complement strand
ACTCTGCAACTTTAGACGCACTCACCAATGGATACATTAAAGTTGATAGAAATAAAACCGGTGAAAAAATCACAGTTAAACCTGAGGTTTTTAACGATTTAGACAATAGTTTAGGAGCACCAGACGGTAAAAAAGCAGTAGTTGGTCTTTCCAAATATGGTTTAGACATTAATCAAAAAGACTATAAATTATTTGTAAACGACGATGATAGCTTATACACCTCAAATAATCCTGGTGTAGCAGGAACGATACCTTTAAATGGAGCCCTGAAAGATGCAAATGACTTAAATGCAGTTGTAACAATTTATTGCACAGCAACTGAAACTGGAAATAAATTTACAGTTACCGGTACCAACGCAAGTGGCACAGTTATATCAGAAGAAATTACAGGCGTTGCTTCATCTAATACTGCAATTGGGTCTACAAAGTTTACAACTATAACCTCAATAGTTTCGTCTGCTACTGCAAGTGGAAATATAAATATAGGAACAATAGGTAGAAATGATATCAATGACAATGACAGTTTAGTTCAATTAACAACATTTTCATCTGGTGCTTTAACAATGGATGGAGTTTTATCAACTTCAAATTATCTTGGTGCACAGATACAAATAAAAAGTAGACAAGATAATACTGGCACAAGTTTTGTTATTAGTGGCACAGATTTGGACAATAAAGTCATAAGCGAGACTATATTAGGATCAAATGGAGGAGTTGTTACAACTACTAATATATTTAAGACAGTTACATCAATAAATAGTTCTGGAACAAGCAATGGTAGTATTAGAATAGGTACTAAGGCTGCTGATGGAAATTGGAATACTACTATAGATGCAAATGCTCTTAATGCAGACACTGAAAAAGAAATTTCTACAGCTATTTTATCAAGCTTGAGGTCAGAAACTCCAACATCGCAGCTTAAAGGAGTAGTTCTAAACTCTCTGCCAAAAGATGGACAGTCTGTTGATTTAAGTTTTGAAGGTCAAATTTTTAGACTGAAAATGACTTCAGGTGAATTATTAGTTGAAGGACCTGAGGAAAATAGGATAAAGACGCGATTTAATGGAACGTCAGAAAATATTACTAATTCAATAGCAACAGCTCAGTCTGGTACAGCCGCTACTGCTCTAACAATAAATGGGTTAAATTCAACTGCCGCTGACAGTAATGGTATTGTAGAGCTCATAAACCCAACAGGCGCAGGTGTGATTACCCGAGATGGAGCACTCAAAGATAGTACATCTCTTAATTCTAGAATAACAATTAAAAATCTCGACAATGATGATAATACTCCCTTTAAATATACTATTACTGGAACTGATCAAGACGATAACGTAATAACTGATGTAATTACTGGTGTGAATGGTAACAATGCAGTTAATACTGGAACTAAAGTTTTTAAAACAGTTACTGAGGTGAAAGTTGACGGTGACTCAGGCGAAATTGAAGTTGGAACTACACCTGCCTTTGTTTCATCCTTAGGAACAAGAGTATCTATAACATCTACTGCTAATGAAAGTGATAAAACTTTTACTATAGTTGGGACTGACACCGAGGGTTTAGATAAAACAGAAACTATTAGTGGCCCAACGCTAGGCAAAACAATTTCAACGTTAGGTTTGTTTAAGACAATAACCTCTGTTACCCCTAATATAAATACTAGTGGAAGCATACAAGTTGGAACTGCCCCAGGATACCAATTAATAGCAACAGCAGAGGGAACTGTTGAGGGTGACCAATTCAAATTAGTTTCTAATACAGCAAATACCGCAAACGCAGAGTCTTTTGGACTAAAAAAAGCTAAAGCTTCTCTAATAGGTAATTTTGTAATACAACCAACTGCATCTGATCTACCTATTTCTATTGAGGTAACAGAAAATAATGTTGCAACTAATTTTACTATTAAATTCAATGATAGTAATGTGCCAGTTTTCTTTAATAGTGAGGGATCAGCGTTAAGCGGTTCTCCTCCATCCGGTATATCCTTATCATGGAGTGAGTCTTCCGGCATAACAGATGATGATTCCCTATTTAATTCCAATATGTCTGCAGGTGTACCAATTATTACAGAAGGCATTCTTTCTACTACAGATGATGACGGAATAATGACCAGTAAATCAGCATCAGCAGGTGAGTTAATTTTAGATGGGGCGTTAAATAGCTCCAAGTTATTGAATGGAAAGATCACCATTTTTTGTAATGGAAATGAAACAGGTAATTCCTTTGTGGTTAATGGATATGATACTTCAGGA
>QBZG01000059.1 GCA_003282435.1 SAR116 cluster bacterium AG-335-B03 | reverse complement strand
CAGAAGCATCTAGTGTAGATAAAGCATCTAAAACAGGTTTAGAGTTTCTTATTTCAACAGCTAATGCGTCAATTATTTCTTTCACTTCGTTGAACTTGTTAAGACCTATCATTGATCTAATAAGAGTTCCAAAACCTATTTGGTTTTCAGGATCTATTTGTAATATTTTTTGTGAAATTTCAGAAGCCGCAGCCCAATTCCTTTCTTCAATTTTTTGTTGAGAACTTAAAAGCAAGGCTTCAACTTCTTCACCAGGTCCTGATAAACTTGCTGATTTTTTTACAAACTCTAATATTTCACTATTACTTTTAACACCTTGGAACCCATCTGCTACTTTGCCTTCAAAAAATGTGTAAACTGTAGGTATTGATTGAATTCTTAATTGAGCAGCAATATCTTGATTTTGATCTATATCAATTTTAGCTAAGGTAATTTTTTCCCTTTGATCTTTAACAGCATTTTCTAATATTGGGGTCAGCTGTTTACATGGCTCGCACCAAGGGGCCCAAAAATCTACAATTATTGGTTTTTCCTTTGAAGCTTCAATTACTTCAGTCATAAATGTGTCGGCATTAACATCAATAATATTTGTTTTTGAGATCATGCTGTCATTGTCATTATTATTCATTATTTAAACGCTCTCCTTTTATAGAATATTTATATTGCTGTACTGGAATGTTTATTCAACAATATATTACAAAATACTACAATTGACCAATCTTGAAAGTCTGTATATTTAAAATGTTATCGTTATATTTAAATCATTATAAAATTGATACTTTGAAATGACCAAAAAACTGAATATTGCTCTAATCGGGTGTGGTAACTGGGGGAAAAATATAGCTAGAAACTTGCATCAAATTGGGGCATTAGCTTGCATATATGATTCAGACCAAAATTTATCAAAAAAACTTAATCAAGATTTTAAATTACATGACTACACAATTAATGATATTTTTAGAAATGAAAATATACAAGCCTTGGTAATAGCATCATCAGCTAAAACGCATAGAGATATAGCCGAAGAGGCTCTAAAAAATAATAAAGACGTTTTGATAGAAAAACCGTTTTGCTTATCTTTAAATGACGCTATTACTCTCTCAAAATTAGCCAAAAAAAAAAATAAAGTTTTAATGGCTGGACATCTATTAAATTATCATAATGCTTTTATCAAAATGCAGGATCTTATTAGAGAAGGTAAAATAGGAGAAACCAAAAATATCCGTGCGCAACGGTTAGCCTTAGGCGCCATACGTTCTCATGAGTCTGTTATATATGACTTAGCTGTACATGACGTCTCTATGATACTTGCTATAATGCAAGAATTGCCTGTTAAGATAAATGCTCATTCAATACATCATAATACCAACATTGGGCCAGATGCAGTTAGTGTTAAACTCACTTTCAAAACAGGCGCTACAGCTTTAATAAGTTGCGATTGGATGTGTCCTTATAAAGAACACAAGTTTTCAGTTATTGGTTCTAAAGGATCTTTGGTATTTGATGATACACAAGACTGGTCAAAAAAACTGTATTATAATCCATCAACTATTAACTCCGATAATTCTATTAATTTACTACCCATTGAAAAAATTAGCGTTACAGAAAATGAACCTCTTAGAAATGAGTTAGAAGAATTTATTAACTGTGTACAATCAAGAAAAAAACCTTTAACAGATCATCTAGAAGCAGTTAATGTACAAAATGTAATGCAAATAATAGAAGAAAAATTACAAAGAAATTAGTTTCCCATGATCCCATTCATTGATTTAAAAGCTCAACAAAACCTTATTCGCAACAAAATTGAAGAGCGAATAAAAGCAGTTTTGGATCATGGACAATATATTTTAGGACCAGAAGTAAAGGAACTTGAAAAAAAGCTTAGTATTTACACTGGTGCGAAATATGTATTATGTTGTTCGAGCGGCACAGATGCATTATTATTAGCTCTTTTAGGACTAAAACTCAAAGCAGGTGAGGGCGTTATAGTACCTGCCTTTTCATTTGCATCATCTGCAGAAGTTATGCCCCTGCTAGGTGCCATTCCAGTCTTTATAGATATAGAGAATGAAACGTTTAATCTAGATCCAAGTAAACTAGCTGATGCTTTTAAAACAGCTACAGAAATGGGAATTAAAGTTAAAGGTATAATGTCTGTTGGGTTATTTGGACAACCTGCTGATATGAAGCCAATCAATGAATTTGCTAAAAATAATAATTTATGGGTTCTTGACGATGCAGCCCAGTCATTTGGAGG
>QBZG01000058.1 GCA_003282435.1 SAR116 cluster bacterium AG-335-B03 | reverse complement strand
CTACTTTGCAGTGAGATAATTAAAGTTAGAATTTATTTTGAATTGTAGGATTTTAATGACAGATATTAATCTAATAAGAAATTTTTCTATTATAGCTCATATTGATCATGGTAAATCAACACTTGCAGATAGGTTGATACAAGAATGCAAAGGTTTAGCGGATAGGGACATGAAGGAGCAAGTGCTTGATAATATGGAAATTGAAAGAGAAAGAGGAATTACCATAAAGGCTCAAACTGTTAGACTATTATACAAACATACGGATGATAAAACATATACATTGAATTTAATGGATACCCCTGGACACGTCGATTTTGCTTATGAAGTTTCTAGATCTTTATCAGCGTGTGAAGGATCTTTGCTTGTTGTAGATTCTTCTCAAGGTGTGGAGGCACAGACCCTCGCCAATGTTTATCAGGCAATTGAAGTTAATCATGAAATTGTAACTGTACTTAATAAAATAGATTTACCAGCTTCTGAACCTGAAAGAATAAGAAAACAAATTGAAGATGTAATAGGTTTGCCAGGTGGGGAAGGAATAGAAGTTTCGGCAAAAACAGGTTTAGGGATAAAAGAAGTTTTATCTTCTTTGGTAGAAAAATTAGATCCACCTGTTGGAGATGCGAGTGCCTCTTTGCAAGCCCTTCTCATAGATAGTTGGTACGATCCTTATTTAGGTGTCCTTACATTAGTTAGAGTTGTAAATGGGACATTAAAAAAGGGTCAAAAAATTCGTTTTATGTCAACAAAAGTATCACATACAATTGAAAATCTAGGTATATTCACACCTAAAATAATGGATGTGGACATGCTCGGACCAGGTGAAATTGGCTTTATAACAGCTTCTGTAAAAACTGTGGCTGATTGTAAAGTTGGAGATACTATAACTGAAGATCGTAATCCTGTGGAAACTATGTTACCTGGATTTAAACCTTCAGTGCCAGTTGTTTTTTGTGGCCTTTTTCCTATGGATAATGCTCAGTTTTCTGATTTAAGGGAAGCATTAAGTAAATTGTCTTTAAATGATGCATCTTTTAGTTTTGAAGCTGAAACTTCAGCAGCCCTAGGCTTTGGTTTTAGGTGTGGTTTTTTAGGTCTTTTACATATGGAAATAATAAGAGAGAGATTGACCAGAGAGTTTAACTTAGAACTAATTTCCACCGCTCCTTCAGTAGTTTACAAAGTTCAAAAAAACAATAATACAAATGAGTTGCTTCACAATCCAGCAGATTTACCAGATATAAACCACATCAATTACATAGAAGAACCATGGATCAAAGCGACTATTATGGTTCCAGACGAATATGTTGGCTCAGTATTAACACTCTGCACTGAAAGAAGGGGGGAGCAGATAGATTTAACATACGCCGGAACTAGAGCTATGATTGTTTATAAATTGCCTCTGAACGAGGTGGTTTTTGATTTCTATGATAAATTGAAAAGTATGACCTCAGGTTATGCAAGTTTTGATTATCAAATGGATAATTATAAGAAGGGAGATCTTGTCCGTGTGTCAATATTAGTTAATGGGGATCCTGTTGATGCCTTAGCCATGATAAGTCATAGGGATCAAGCAGAAAATAGAGGCCGTGCTATATGTATAAGGTTAAAAGATTTAATACCGCGGCAACTTTTTAAGGTTGCTTTACAAGCTGCCATAGGAGGAAAAGTCATTGCAAGAGAAACCATATCAGCAATGAGAAAAGATGTTACAGCAAAATGTTATGGTGGTGATATTAGCCGTAAAAAGAAACTGTTAGAAAAACAAAAAGCAGGTAAAAAAAGAATGAGGCAGTTTGGTAGCGTTGAGATACCTCAAAATGCGTTTTTTGAAGCACTTAAAATGGGTGATAATTAAATTAAACTCTTTTTGAATTAGATGTTTGATTACTTATCTTTTTCCTACCTGACTTCTTTATTCCAAATCTTATGAATAGAAAACTTAATAGTGCAAAAAAAGGAGCTGCTGGTAATAATAATATAGATGATATTAAGGGATGCCAAATAAATCCAGAGCAATTTAACACTTCTAAAGCTGAACAAGGGTCAATATATCTGCTAACTATAGCTTCAGCTACTTGCAGGCTATTTGGAGCAAAATAAAACCAAAATTGTCCCAACTGAGTAATTTCATTTTTATTATCAATTTGTAAAACTATATCAAAGTAATTGCTAATAAGTGTTAGAATAAAAGAACTTATGCCTAAAAGTATAAAAATTCTTCCTATTATCAACTTTAATATCCTATAAGTTTAATTAGAAATAATTTAAGACTTATAATTACAATTTCAATAAAATAATAGCTTATATTAACTTGCTCGTTAAAATTTGTTGATGTAAAGTGCTATTTTTTTG
>QBZG01000057.1 GCA_003282435.1 SAR116 cluster bacterium AG-335-B03 | reverse complement strand
AATCATTTAATAACTTCATAGATTCCTCAGGAGAAGCATAGATAGCTGACAATCCAAGTTTTTTGATTAATTTCTTAAACCCCTTACTTTCTGCAACTTTTTTAATTGCTACAATTAATTTTTGAGCAGCTTCTTCTGGGATATCTTTTTTTGCCCAAACCATCATTGGGTTGGCAATCCCCATTGGAGGAAGACCTGCTTCTTCAACTGTTGGAACATCTGGATAATTTGGATCTCTAGTATTTCCTAAAGCGCCTAGAGGTCTCATTTTTGTATCAAAACCAGCCAAAAGTTGTATTCCCACAAAACCATAATCAACTTGCTTACTGATAATTGAAAGTCTGGCTTTTGCTCCACCTTTATGAGGTATAGTTTGAGCTTTTATTCCATTAGCTTGTAAAAAAGCATGTCCACCAAGAGTGTGTAAACTTGCATTTCCAGTATTTGCCCACCTTGCAACTTTATCTGGATTAGATTTATAATAATTTACAAAATCTTTAGCTGTTTTAAAAGGTGAGTCCATAGGTACCATCAATGAAGTATTCAGAACACCTACAGTTCCTAGAGGTCTAAAAACCTCTAAAGGCTTAACTTTAGCTTTATCACCATCTAAAACATCTTTAATGAAAAAAGGTCCGGGAGCCATCACATATAGCCTGTATCCATCAGATTTTGCATCTGCCACAGCTTTTGCTGCAATAAACCCACTTGCTCCAGGTTTATTAGTAATCATAAATGGCATACCCAAATGTTCATGAATAAAACTTGACAAAGTTCTAGCATAGGAATCTGTTCCACCTCCTGCAGCGTAACCAACCATTACATTAATTGGTTTTGTTGGATAATCAGACGACAAAGCTGAAAAAGAATAAAAAATTGAAACGATAGTAATAAAAATTAACTTAGTGATGGTGTTTAGAAAAACCATTATATCCTCCCCAAAAAAAAATCTAATTACCATGTTAAATTATATTCAAATGTTATTACAATTTATTATTCTTATGGAGGCATAAAAAAAATTTATATAATTTCTACAAAACCTAAAACTGGATCCACAACAACGTTGTCACCTGTTTTCAACAAAGAGGTTATATCTCCATCTTCAAATCTATCACACATGCTTAAGTTCGCTAAGGCTGCTCCTTGAGCTAATATAGTATTAGCTTTGTTGAAAATTATTGCTTTTGGTACAACATCCCTCATTTTCATTTCATATAACATCCAAGCAGAAGCAACACCTCCTTTGGATTCATTTAAAACTAATATTTTATCTTTATAGGTTTTGCCAAATAATTTGTGCTGAGGTCTAGAAAAAATGCCATTTATTCTATCAAGATCATATCTGGCAGAAAAATTATCATTCGCGCATAGAACTATTCCTTCAACTTTATTTCCTATGCCGGGGTGACATTTTAAGATTTTATTCATATAAGTTCTCCTGTAACAGCAGAATTAATACATACTTCCATATTAGCCAGTAAAGGTTCGTATCCGTACCCCCCAAGAATATTTACAATTTTAGTAGAGTTACTTAGTAATCTCTTCCAGCCATTTGCCTCACCAATTTCACGAGCATATTGGTTATAAAAACATGTCCCTTCTAAAACTTTAGCTCCAGAACTCTCTATTTTTTTGATAAAGCCCATACGCAAAGCGTCTGAATATACTTGAGGAGACGTGCAAACTATAACTGGAACTTTGAAAGTATTTTTGTTGCATAAATCTGCAACTTTTTGCATTTCAACTATAGATAACTGTGGAGCTGCAAAGACCACAACATCAACTTTATCACCTTTATTACCGAATGAAGATTTTAAAGCATGAAATTCAGACTTTCCAATTGTTCTTACATCAATAGAGTCAATTTTGTCTATTTTTAAGTTTTTGGCTTCTGGTGTTATTTTATCAATATGAAATAAAGGGGTAGAACCATAACTTGCCATTGCTGCTCCCAAATGTTTCATTTCATCTGAATTAGGAATAGCTTCTAAACCTTCTATTATAGGTACTTCCCAATATGAGCCTGCTTGTTTCCCAATAATAGCTCCTAAAATTCCCCAATCTGTTAAATCTTTGGGCTGATATTGCAGGTGAAATCTTTTGGTTGGTAATCTATTCTCATCAAGGTGCAATCCATACCTTGGTGTTCTACCAGTCAAGCCAGCAGCTAAAGCTGAAGGTCCACCTTCAAAATTAGATCTTGCTCCACAAACACTATTAGAATAAACAACAACACCAGTGTCACCATATGCAACATGATCTCCAAAAACTGGAGGCATAATGGTTTGGTAATTCACACAAGTATTAGTCATTAAAATTCCCATTGAGGTACATGCGTCTATAGTGCGCCTATCTATATTTGCCATCTCTTCAGTTTGACCAAGAGGCTTGTAATAGTTTAAATCGACTCCTCTAGGATCAGTTATAGTAGGGACAGATACACTTGCACCCATCTTTACTAAATTTTCTAAAAAAATAACACCAGCTTCACCAATTGACTCAGGATCGACCATCATATGAGCTTGGCTTACAGATACAAAATCCCTGGCTGAAAAAAAGTTTCCAACTTTAATTTGATGTTCAATTGCCC
>QBZG01000056.1 GCA_003282435.1 SAR116 cluster bacterium AG-335-B03 | reverse complement strand
AGACGTTTCCCAATTAATTAATTCTTCTAAATATCCTTCATTTTGAAGATAATCAGACAAAGTAAAAGCGTCTAAAGCTGCTTTTGTTACACCCATACCTATATGTGGTCTTGCTGTAAATGCTGCATCACCAATAGTGATTACTCTTTTGTTTAACATCTTATCGCTTTCAAGATCAAAAATTGGCTGAATTAAGGGCTGTGAGGTTTTTAATACTAATTCAATTAACTGAGGTGGAAGTTTGTTTTCGGCTTCTTTAAACAAATCTTGGACTATCTCATTACGTATTTCGTTTGGTGGAATGCCATCTACAAATTGTTGACCAGATTTACCTAACAATAAGGTATCTAAATTTTTTGTATTTGCAGGTTTGTACCATATCCAATTAATTCTTCTATTCCCTATCTTAAACGGATCTTTACCTTCTCCTGCAATAGGGTAAGCTGCAATTTGCTGGTTATTAGGTAAAACTACAATAAAATAGTTAGAAAGCATTTCTAAAGACTTTTTAGATAGTTGATCTTCATATACTACGCCTCGCCATCCAACATATCCCGCATACTGAGGAGATGCTGTGCTATCAACATAGTGTCTGAGTTCTGACTTAATCCCATTAGCAATTATTATTAAATCAGACTGTTTTTCTTTTTTATTATTAAAAACTGCAGTTACTTTTTCTTTTCCGTGATGAATCTCAGTACAGTCGTCACCCATTAAATAATTTTTATTATCGATTTTTTCTCTGAGTATAGAAAATAAATATTGCCAACTTGTATAGACTTGTGGGTAGTCGTAACTAGCTATAATTTTACCTTTTTGGTCCAATGAAATTCTTGACTTTGCACTAGTACCCAAAACATTATTATTGCCAGTAGATTTAAAAACTAAGTCAGCTAACTCGTCATATGTAGCTATTCCAGCTCCTCGCCCTGATAATGGAACAGGGACCTTTTCATGAATAGAAATATCCCATCCTTTTTTACGTAAAGCATTACCAGCAAATAATCCAGCCATAGAGCCGCCAATTATTGTAGCAGAATGGGTCATGCTTGGTTTATTTTATTGCCATAGGGTTTATTGGTGATCCAACAGCTTTAGTGATTGGCAGAGGAGGCGCACAGAAAAAGAATTCAAAGACTTTATCATTACTACAATCTGCAGCTAAATCTCTTAAATAAAATATTTCACCCATAGTTATACCAATCATAGGAATTACAACCCAATGCCATGGTTGCTGAGCATCTTTAGTCTCATTTGGTCTAACTTCACAACCCCATGTGTCAGTACAAATAGCTGCTATTTCTTTATCATAAATCCATTCTGCAGTGTCAAAGGCTAATCCTGGAGCATCGCCTCCAGCATATCCTCCCCATTCACCACAATCTAATCTTTGTTCCATCTGACCAGTTCTCACAATAACAAAGTCACCTTGTTTTATTTCAACATTTTGAGATTTGGCACACTCATCCAAATCTTCTGAAGTAATGGCAATTCCATCTTCAAAAAAATCTACTCCTGCCCATCTTGCAACATCTAATAATACACCTCTTCCAGCCATCTCAGCTCGAACTTTTTCTATACCATTCTTTTGGGCACCATCACTGTCGACTAATTTTGCATCATATCCATTCCACATAAAATCATCATAAAAAATATGAGCCAATGCATCCCACTGAGTTGCACATTGAAGTGGTAAAGAGATCATATCGTCAGCATATCTCAATCCAAAATCATCAAATCTACCTGCAACTGCATCTGTACCTGTAGCAAGCATTAAGTGAATTGGATTAAATCTGTTACCCCAGCTTCCTTTTTGAGGACCATGTCTGTCAAAATTTAATCCTAAACTAAAACGCTTTCCCTTTTTTATAAGCTTACTAGCGTCTACGACTTTTTCAGGAGTTATAAAGTTTAAGGTTCCAATTTCATCATCTGGCCCCCAGCGTCCCCAATTCTTAAGTTTTTCAGCTGTTTTTCTTAAATGTTTAATATCAAACATTTTTTCATCATACTTATGAGGCATTTAAATTCTCCCTTAAATAATTTTTTAATCAGATGTGGCGTAATTTAACTCAACTTTAACACCATCAGGATCATCTATAAACAGCTGTTCAAGTGGAAACCCAGGAACTTTTCTATGTGTATATTCCATAGAAATCTTATCTAACTTAGACTTCATTCCTTCAATATCGTCAGCATTAAAAGCCACATGATCAATTGCACCTGAACCAGACTTAACATCATCTTTTTTACCTATGTAATAGTCTTGACCAGTATCCTGTTTTCTCATAGCTAAGTGGATACAAGCTGCTTTTTTATTTTCTTTTAGATAAAGCCAATATCCTTTAAAGGGAAAGTCAGGTCTGTATCCAACTTCTAAACCTAAAATATCTACATAGAAATCTTTTGTTTTGTCTACGTCATTTGCTAGTATCAAAACATGTTCAAATGTCTTCAAAGCCATTATATTTCCTTTCTTAATTAATTTAAAAAATCGAGAATAGCTTCATTTACTAAATCTGATGCTTCTATATTGAGAATATGAGCTGCGCCAGGAATGCAAATATATTTACTATTTGGAGTTAGATGAGACATTTCTTCCATAGTCATAGCTGGAGCTCCAATATCATTCTCACCTGATATATATAACATTTCTTTATTTATAGTTGATAAGTCTTTC
>QBZG01000055.1 GCA_003282435.1 SAR116 cluster bacterium AG-335-B03 | reverse complement strand
GATGGTGCCAAACCCAGAGAAAACTGGAAAATTGGAACAGAACACGAAAAGTTTGTTTTTCATATAGATAACTTAGAAAGAGTTGGATACTTCGGTAAATCAGGTATTAGTGATTTGTTAAATAAGCTTGCCAGAGAAAATAATTGGGAGAAAATATCAGAAAATAATAACACAATAGCCTTAAAAGATGAAACTGGTGCATCTATCTCACTTGAACCTGGAGGTCAGTTAGAATTATCTGGAACACCATTAGATAATTTACATCAAACATGTAAGGAGACTGGCAAACACCTTAAAATGATGAAGGAGGCTATGAAAGAGCTTGGTTTGTCAATGATTGGACTAGGTTATGATCCTAAGTGGTCGCGTTCAGATCAAAAGTGGATGCCAAAGGGTCGTTATGAAATTATGAAGAATTATATGCCTAAGGTTGGTCAATTAGGATTAGATATGATGCTTCGAACGTGTACTATACAAGTCAACCTTGACTATTTAAACGAAAAAGATATGGTTCAAAAATTCCAAATATCTCTTGCTCTGCAATCAGTCGCAACGGCTCTTTTTGCTAATTCTCCTTTTATTGAAGGTAAAGAAAGTGGATATTTATCATCAAGAGCGATTGTTTGGACGGATACAGACCCTGATAGAACAGGTGTTCCAAAAATCGTTTTTGATCCTAATTTTGGCTATGAGTCTTGGTTAAATTATATTCTGAATGTTCCGATGTATTTTATATATAGAGATGGGAAATATATTGATGTGTCAGGTAAATCTTTTTTAGATTTTATGGATGGAAATTTAGATGGTTTTAAAGGTGAATATCCTACAATGAAAGATTGGGAAGATCACATAACTGTTGCTTTCCCAGAAGTAAGACTAAAGCAATATTTAGAGATGAGGGGGGCTGATGGTGGTCCTTGGAACATAATATGTGCCTTACCAGCGCTATGGGTAGGATTACTTTATGACGGAGAATCTCAATCTGAAGCTTATAACCTTGCAAAACCTCTTATGAATACAAATTTACTTGAAGAAGGTAGAATTTCTGCAGCTAAATTTGGTCTAGGAGGCAAGCTTGGAAATAAATCAATTCAAGACATTGCTTTAGAAATGTTAACAATATCCAGTTTAGGCCTTGCAAGACGTAATCAATTAGATAATAGGGGCATGGACGAAAGACAGTTTTTAGATCCTTTATTTGATATTGTTAAAAACAAACAAACTGGAGCAGAAAAATTACTTCAAAAATATAAAAATTCTTGGAATGGAAATATCAACAAAATATTTACTGACAACGCATTCTAAATAAATATTTAGTTTGTATCAGTCCCCCCAATTGTAATACCTCCCATCAATAAAGTGGGTTGTCCAACTCCTACAGGTACACCTTGGCCATCTTTACCACAGGTGCCTATACCATCATCTAATGCCAAATCATTACCAACTAGTGATATTTTTGACATTGCATCAGGACCATTACCTATTAAAGTTGCACCTTTAAGTGGTTGCTTAATTTTACCATTTTCAACCAAATAGGCTTCAGATGCAGAAAAAACAAACTTACCATTAGTAATATCGACTTGTCCTCCAGCAAAGTTAACAGCGTATATACCTTTCTTTAAAGCACTAATAATTTCTTTAGGATCAACATTTCCGTTATCCATATAAGTATTAGTCATTCTCGGCATAGGATAGTGTGAATAAGATTGTCTTCTGCCATTACCGGTAGGATCCATTTTCATTAATCGAGCATTTTGTCTGTCTTGCATATAATTTTTTAAAATACCGTTTTCAATTAAAATATTTTTTGATGATTTTGTGCCTTCATCATCAATTGTAATGGATCCTCTTTTATTTTCTATTGTTCCATCGTCAATAACTGTTACACCGTCAGCAGTGACTTTTTCACCAATTTTACCAGAAAAAATTGATGTGCCTTTTCTATTGAAATCACCTTCTAAACCATGTCCAACTGCTTCATGAAGCATCACACCTGGCCAACCAGGACCTAATATTACAGGCATTTCACCTGCAGGTGTTGGAATTGATTCAAGGTTAGTATTGGCAATTCTTAGTGCCTCTTTTACTTGCCCTTTCCATCTATCAGAATTAATCCATTCTTCATATTTCCCTCTTCCACCACAACCTGAACTCCCAGTTTCTCGTCTACCCTTTTTTTCAACTACGAGTGATACATTCAACCTTACCAAAGGTCTAATGTCTGCAGCTCTCTCTCCGTCAGCTCTAAGTATTTGAATAGATTGATGAGATGCTGAGACTGAAGCTGAGACTTGAACAACGTTACTATCTAGAGATCTGGCATATGCATCTATTTCTTCTAGAAGGTTTGTTTTTATTTGAAATGATGTTCCTTCAATAGGGTTTAGAGATGTATATAAAGGTTTATTAATACCATGAGACGGTGCAGGAGACATTATACCTGAGTAATTTTTTGATACAGATTTAACAGTTTCAGAAGCTCTTTTTAAAGAAGATTCCGAAATTTCACCTGAGTGAGCAAATCCTCTAGCTTCTCCAGCTATCGCTCTTAATCCAAAACCTTTTACACTTTCATACGATATATTTTTCATACGACCATCATCAAAAGAAAATGATTCTGATTTCGTAGACTCTAAATATAATTCTCCATCATCTGAATTTTCAAGTGTATCCGATAGCAAGGACTGAACCTTGTTTAAATCAAAATCGTTATCATGGTAAAAAATTTTATCAGT
>QBZG01000054.1 GCA_003282435.1 SAR116 cluster bacterium AG-335-B03 | reverse complement strand
CAGTAAATCTTCTAAAGAGAGATCCATAATAGATAAGTTAAATGATATGATTGACGGGGAGAGTGCAGAAACTAAATCAATGAAAAATTTGATTGCGATGGTTTCACAAACAGATAGTACAGCGTTAATTTTAGGAGAAACAGGAACGGGTAAAGATATTATTGCCCAAGCTATTCATAAATGTTCAAAAAAAAAAGGACCCTTTGTTACAGTAAATTGTGCTGCAATTCCTTCTGAATTATTGGAATCTGAACTTTTTGGTCATGAAAAAGGATCTTTTACAGGTGCAGATAAGCAAAGAAAAGGTAGATTTGAACAATCAAGCGGCGGCTCTTTATTCCTAGATGAAATTGGTGACATGCCCTTACCTCTTCAGGCAAAATTATTAAGAGCTATTGAAAGTAGGTCAATTCAACGTGTTGGAGGTGCAGATGATATTAAGATTGATTTAAGATTAATTTGTGCAACTCATAGAGATTTAGAAAAAAAGGTCGAGAGTGGAGAATTCAGAGCTGATTTATTTTTTAGAATAAATGTCCTTCCTATTAATGTACCATCTCTTGCTGAACGACGAACAGATATACCTAGCCTTCAAGAAAAACTGTTATCAAATTTAAATTTAGAAGAATTAGTTAAACCAATTTTTACTCCAGATGCAATAACGGCTCTCACTAAACATAATTGGCCAGGGAATGTTCGTGAACTAAAAAATGTAATTGAAAGAGCTTGTATAATTTTTCCTGGTAAAGAAATTACAAGTTCAAATGTCTATGAAAATCTTCTTAGGTTAAAGGTACCCTCTGTTGCTGAAGAACAAGATGCCCTGTGGGAAATGACATCAGATTTGAGTGGTATTATAAACATTGACGAAATTGATCATGGTAATAGTGCTGAAGATTATTTGCCTCATCCCAAAAATTATAAAAACTGGTTTTCTTTCTATGACGAAATTGACTTAAGAAGACACCTTCAAGATGTTGAAATTGTATTAATCGAAGAAGCACTAGAAAAAACTAACTACAAAGTGGCCTTAGCAGCAGATAAATTGAAGTTAAGAAGAACAACATTAATTGAAAAAATGAAAAAATTTTCTATTAATGTTAATCAAAGTATTTCTTAATTAATTAACCTCAAAAAAACTTCACCATTTGCATTAGCCTGAGCGAGCATTGATGATGCAGCTTTCGACATAATTTGAGCCTTAGTTAATCTAGCTGTCTCAAGGGCAAAATCAGCATCCTCTATTTTAGATAATCTTGAAGTAGAGTTCGTCTTGACATCTGTAAGATAATTTAATCTATGATCAATTGCATTTTCACTTGCTCCAAATTTCGCCCTTGTATTTGCTATTGTGTCAATGGCTGTATCTATTGTAGTCAAAGCAGATGTGGCATTTGATGAAGTTGAGACTGAAATAATGGATCCAGGCGTTGACGCGCTGCTTGATGCTTGGGCTTGTAGACCAAGCTCACCAACATCATCTCCAGATATTTTTATGATATCTCCAACAGTATGAGTTAATAAAATTTGACCTTTGAATGTTACCGAACTTCCTACTGCAATTGTTGCACCTGTTGCATCTGTATGACCATCAAAAAATACTCCTGGTGTTCCAGCATGTGCTATAACAATATCAGCTCCACTAGCGCTATTTAATTGAATTTCACCACTTGAATTTGCAGAAGCTATGATATCGCCAATTGAAGCATTATTAATAGCTGTTATTGTTTCTGAGGCATTTGATACACTAGAAAAATTAATAGCATTTCCATTTATACTAATATTTGAAGATGCAGACGAAGCTTCTGAAAAATTTAAATCAAGTGTAACCGTATTACTACCTGAAGCAGTAACATTTGTAGATGACGAAACAGCATTTATAGCTATTGCTTTTGCTGCTGCAGAAGCACTATCTGATGCTCCAATTGCTGTTTCATTTATTTTAATATCATGAGATGCCGTAAGAGCATTGGTTGAAACTAAGTCTGATCTGAGGACTGTGCTTGAGTCGACTTCATTAAATCCAAATCTTGCTAAATCATCAATATTTCCACTATTTGATGCGTATCCATTTTCTTTAGTCATGGCTTCAATTTTGACAAATGTACCATCAATATTAGCAAGCTTGATGTGTCCTAAATATGTGCCAGCTGTAAAACCAGCATCCGTCGGGGCATTTCCTCCTATAACAATGTCATTACCTGTATCATTTGATAAAGTTATTGTGTTATCTGAATTTAATGTTGCGATTACTCCTGAAGCCTCTTGATTGATTTCACCAGTTAAGTTTTCCAAGGTTGTTTGAACTGCAATTACATCACTATTTATAGTAAATGTATTACTCATAGATAAAGAGTTTTTAGCTGCTGAAGTTAATTTATTAAAACCTGACGCAGTTGCTCCATGTGTGTTTGAATTAGCATTAATTGCAGTAACTAATGCAGTTGCAGTGTTATTTCCTGCAGTCAAATTAGATGTTAATGTGCTAGCCAAGGCGTTTTGACCATTAATTTTAATGTCGCTAGCAGCTAGATTTGAGCTATAATTAAAGCTTGTTACTCTTCCACTGGTGAATTCTTTTACTCCTGAAGATCCTGACAAACCTATAGCTGTGGTATTTGATTTAACTAAATCAATTATAATATTATCATCTTTTGACTCACCAACCAAAAAACTAGCTTTGTCTGTAGATCCATCTAAGAGTTTAATTGTGTTAAATTTTACTAAATTAGTAATTGAATCAATTTCTGTAATATAACTATCAATCTCAACTTGA
>QBZG01000053.1 GCA_003282435.1 SAR116 cluster bacterium AG-335-B03 | reverse complement strand
CCCTCAATAAGTAAAGTTGGGCAATTTATAGAATGTGAATAATCAATATCATTAGCAGGTTGAAGTGTCATGAACATTTCTTTTAAATTGCCTGCAATAGTAGCTTCAGTTATTGGGTTAGAAAATTCACCATTTTTTATCCAAAATCCACTTGCACCTCTACTATAATCACCTGTAACCATTGATACACTGCTGCCAATCATGTCAGTTACGTAAAATCCTTCACTTACATTGGATATCAATTTCTCTGGAGTAACTTCACCTGGCATCAAAATCAGATTTGAAATACCTGGAGCAGGAGGTCCACTAATACCTCGTTTTGCATTTCCTGTTGGTGGCATATTTAATTGTTTTGCTGAAGATAAATCTAATAGCCATTGTTGAAGTACACCTTCATTTATTAATAAACTTTTTGAAGACCCTAGACCTTCCCCGTCAAATAACCTTGAAGCCAAACCTCTTTTAAGAAATGGATCATCAACTAGACTAATAGATTTATTTGCTATCTGTTGGTTTAACATATCTTTTAAAAAGCTTGTTTTTCGAGCTATAGACGAGCCATTGATTGCAGAGGCAAAATGACTTGCTATAGACCTTGACACTCTAGGGTCAAATATAACTGGGTATTTACCTGTCACAGGTTTTTTGGCTCCAATTCTAGCTAATGTTTTTTTTGCAGCTTCAAGACCAATTTTTTTTGAATTTGTAAGATCCTCTCCAAAAACTTTTGAAGAGTAATCATAATCTCTTTCCATTTTTCCATCTTTTTCAGCAATTACAACAACTGAAACGCTGTGATTAGATTTTTTGGAACTTCCAAAAAAACCATTGGATGTCATTAAAAGTGTCTCTCCTTCACCCCAAGAGGCGTCAGCTCCATCACTATTGGTTATGCCTTTGACACCTAAAGCCGCGTCTTCAACTTCAGAAGCTCTATCTCTTATAATATCTATGTTGGGCTCAACTTCATCATAGCTATCAATAATAGCTTTGTTATTTAATGGGAAATTACGAAGTATTTCTTTATCAGCAATAAAACTGAATTCGTCTTGAGGAGCAATTTTAGCCATTTCAACAGCTCTTTTTGCAACATCTTTGATAGCATTCTCAGAGTTTTCATTTGTTGAAACTGAGGCAATTTTATTATCAACAAATACTCGTAAACCAGTGTCAAAATCTTCATACCTTTCTATATTTTCATCTTTACCCAATCTTCTTGTAAGTGAAACACCTCTACTTCTAGATAAAACACAATCGGCAGCAGTTGCTCCCTCTGAGATGGCTGTTTCTATTAAAAGGTTCATTATATCTTTGTCATTAAGTTTTTGTGCACACATTCAAAATAAGTCCTATAAAAAATAAAAAAATTACAAAAAAATTTATTCTTGAGTTATTAAACAGACTAGAATAAGAAGGTTATACTATGGAGCAGAGGACAAGAAGGGTGGTGCCGTTGACAATGGAGTTAGAGTTTTCTCAGACAATAAAACAACAATTGAAATCTATTCAGGTTTTTCTGCAACTCAGTCAGAAAAACTTTTAAAAGATTTCTTTCATAATGTCAGGTAATTTTAGACTTTACCTATATCATTTCTGAAGAAGCCTTTATCCCAATTTATTTCCTCTACAATGTCATATGCTTTTTGTCTGCAGTCTTGAACATTGTCTCCAATAGCTGTAACTGATAAAACTCTACCACCACTTGAAATAAGATCTTCATTATCATTCTTTGCCGTACCAGAATGGAAAATTATTATATTTTCCTCTTTATCAAATTTATTTAGTGAGGGTAATTCAATCCCCTTTTTAAATATTCCAGGATAGCCCTTACTGGCTATTACAACAGTAATTGCAGTGTTATCAATAAGTTCAATGGAAGTGTCTTCAAGATTTTTTGTAACAGCGTTATGAATAATATCTACTAAATCTGTGCTAAGGCGTGGAAGTACTACCTGTGTTTCAGGATCACCAAATCTACAGTTAAATTCAATTACTTTAGGTCCTTGATCAGTAAGCATAACACCGGCATAAAGAATACCTTCATAAGGATTGCCCTCGGATCTCATTCCATTAATTGTAGGCATTATAATATTATTAAAAATAATTTTATTTAATTCTTCATCTAGTGCTGGAGCTGGGGATATGGCTCCCATACCTCCAGTATTTGGACCTTGATCATTATCATAAGCTCTCTTATGATCTTGAGCTGTTCCGAGTAAAATTGCAGTGTCGCCGTCTGATACCGCAAACAAACTAGCCTCAATACCAGTTATTCTTTCTTCAATTAAAATTGATTTTCCAGCATCTCCAAATTTATTTTCTTCCAGCATTTGAGTGGATGCCTCAATTGCTTCATTAACTGTGTCGCAAACAACAACACCTTTACCTCCGGCAAGACCATCTGCCTTTACAACACAGTATCCATTTAATAATTCTATCTGATCTTTTGCAGTATTTAGATCACTACAATATTTAAAATTTGGTTGTGGAATATTGTATTTTTTGCAGAAATTTCGTGAGAAGGTTTTTGATCCTTCTAACTGTGCAGCTTCTTTAGATGGTCCAAACGCATTAATACCAATCTCTGATAACTTGTTTTTTAAGCCGAGTACTAAAGGGATTTCTGGTCCTATGAAAACAATGTCTGCTTTAATGTCTTTTGCTAACTTACATTGACCATCAATATCGTCAGCAGCTATCGGATAACATTCAGTAAAAGTTTTAATTCCAGGGTTGCCAGGGGCAACTATTAGCTTTTTTGTTAATGGAGATTGTGACAATGAATATGC
>QBZG01000052.1 GCA_003282435.1 SAR116 cluster bacterium AG-335-B03 | reverse complement strand
CATAACACTTTAATAGAAATAATTTGGACTGTAGTTCCAGTTTTAATACTTGTCGTTATAGCAGTTCCGTCATTCAAACTCCTTTATTTAACCGAAGCTGATAAACCTGTAGATATGGTTGTAAAAGTTTCAGGCGCTCAATGGTATTGGAATTATGAATATCCGGATGAAGAAATTTCCTTTGATTCTTACATTGTAGCGGAAGAAGATTTGAAAGGTGATCAAAAACGTATGTTGGATGTTGATAATCCTTTAGTAGTACCTGAGGGTACTAGAATTAAATTTCTCATTACCGGCAACGATGTTATGCACTCATTTTTTGTTCCTTCATTGGCACTTCAAGTTTACTCTATTGCTGGACGCATAAATGAAATTTGGACCGAAGTGCCGCTCGGAAAGAAAAAATATTATGGACAGTGCAACCAAATTTGTGGAGTAAATCATGCTTATATGCCAATAGTTATACAAGCTTTACCTAAAGATGAATATGAAACTTGGTTAAAAGAAGCAAAAGTAAAATTTGCTTACATTGTTGATCAAGACACTAATAAAATCGCACTATTAGATCAAAAAAAAGTTAAGGAGATTAAATAATGTCATCATTGTCTCAAAGCTCAAATGTTGCATCTTCACATGATCACCATGGAGCCCCTACAGGTTTTGTAAAAAGATGGCTATACTCAACTAACCATAAAGATATTGGGACCATGTATATAATATTTGCGATCGTTGCTGCTTTTATAGGAGGAGCAATGTCAATATATATGAGAATGGAACTTATGAACCCTGGAGTGCAATATATGGCAGATGGTCATATGTGGAATGTATTCACAACTGCTCATGGTTTGATTATGGTATTTTTTGTTGTTATGCCTGGCTTGATAGGTGGGTTTGGAAATTGGTTTGTTCCTATCATGATTGGTGCTCCAGATATGGCTTTCCCAAGAATGAATAATATTTCTTTTTGGCTATTACCTCCTAGTTTTGTTTTACTACTTTTATCAGCCGTAGTTGATGGAGGTGTTGGAGTTGGTTGGACTATCTATCCTCCTCTTTCAAGTTCAGCAGGATCGCCTGGAATGGGAATGGATTTAGCAATTTTTTCACTTCATCTTGCTGGTGCTTCATCTATATTAGGCGCGGCTAATTTTATTACGACAATATTCAACATGAGAGCTCCAGGGATGACATTGCACAAAATGCCTTTATTTGTCTGGTCTATGTTAGTTACTGTTTTTCTATTGTTGTTAGCTATACCAGTATTAGCTGGTGCAATTACCATGTTACTAACAGATAGAAATTTTGGAACTAGTTTTTTCATTCCAGAAGGTGGTGGTGACCCAATTTTATTTTTACATTTATTTTGGTTTTTTGGTCATCCCGAAGTTTATATTATGATTTTGCCTGCTTTTGGCATTGTAAGCCAAATTATATCAACCTTTTCTAGAAAACCTGTATTTGGATATTTAGGAATGGCCTATGCAATGGTTTCTATTGGAGTTATTGGTTTTGTAGTTTGGGCTCATCATATGTATACAGTTGGGCTTTCAGTAGACACAAGAGCTTATTTTACCGCAGCTACAATGGTTATAGCAGTTCCTACCGGTATAAAAATATTTTCATGGATTGCTACAATGTGGGGTGGTTCTATTGTCTTTAGAATTCCTATGTATTGGGCAATTGGTTTTATTTTTCTATTTACTGTTGGCGGTGTTACTGGTGTTGTTTTAGCTAATGCAGGCTTAGATGTTGTACTTCATAATACTTACTATGTGATTGCACACTTTCACTATGTATTATCATTGGGTGCTGTTTATGGTCTTTTTGCAGCTTTTTACTATTGGTTTGCTAAAATGACAGGCTATGAATATAGCGAAGGTTTAGCGAAACTTCATTTCTGGGTTACTTTTATAGGTGTTAATCTAACTTTTTTCCCTATGCATTTTTTAGGTCTCGCTGGAATGCCTAGACGTTATGTTGATTATCCAGACGCATTTGCTGGCTGGAATATGGTTGCGTCTATAGGTTCTTATATTGGAGCTTTGGGTGCTATTATTTTTTTAGTTGTTATCATTGAAGCTTTTGTTAAAAAACGTAAAGCTGATAAGAACCCATGGGGCTCTTCTGACAACACATTAGAGTGGACTGTACCCTCGCCACCAGCATTTCATACCTTTTCTGAGATACCTAAGGTAAAATAAGTTTGATTAGTGTGTAAATATGCCTGTTGTAACTGTAAATACTAGTGGAATAGACGAAAACTTAAACAAATTAAGTTCTCCCTTTGATTATTTTAGGCTAATGAAGCCTAGAGTTATGTCATTAGTAGTATTTACGGCCTTTGTTGGTTACTTCACTGCAGAACCTGTTGAAAGTTATGACTTACATCCTTTTTTAGCATTGATTGGAATATTTGCGATTGCACTTGGAGCCGGAGCTTCTGGGGTACTTAATCAGTGGTATGAGAGCGATATTGATCAGTTAATGTTAAGAACTAGGGATAGGCCAATTCCACAAGGAAAAATTCAGCCTGCTGATGCACTTTCATTTGGTGTAATTACATCATTGTTATCTATTATTATCTTGGGCTTGTCAGTCAACTGGCTTGCTGCAAGTTTGTTAGCTTTTACAATTTTATTTTACGCAATTGTTTATACAATTTGGTTAAAAAGATACACTGTTCAAAATATTGTAATTGGTGGTGCTGCTGGTGCCTTCCCACCTGTAATTGGACAAGTTTGTGCCACAGGTAATATAGGTATGGAGTCATTAATTTTGTTTTTGATAATTTTTTTATGGACCCCCCCAC
>QBZG01000051.1 GCA_003282435.1 SAR116 cluster bacterium AG-335-B03 | reverse complement strand
AATAATTTGCATAAAACGTTGTCGCGCAGTTTTTTTAATGATTTTTCAAATTTTTATTTTCAAAATTTAGCTTTAAAACATAAATTAAAGAGAAACTACACTGAGATAAATAAATTTTTAAATGAGCAAGAAATAAATAATTAATCTAAATTTTTTTTTAATATAGATGTACCTTCATTTAGAAGGGACTTTATTGCTAAAATGCTTTGATTTGCTCTGTCATATAAAGGACTATTTTTATTTTTGTATTTATTGTTGATAAGGTTGATGGCACCTTTAATTGTGTAACCCTCTTCATATAACAATTTCTTAATCATCAATAAATACTTAATATCTGAAGAAGAATAATATCTTCTTCTAGCTGGACTTTTTCTAGGTTTTATAAATAAAAATTTTTTTTCCCAAAATCTTAATACATGTGTTTGGACACCAACAAGATTTGCAGTTTTAGAAATTGTATAAAAGTTATCTTCTTCAAACATAAGATTTAACCTTTAATTTATTTAAATTTAGATTTTAAAATATTTGAAGAATTAAAAGTGACCACATTTCTTGCTTTAATTGGCGCTTCAACTCCAGTTTTAGGATTTCTACCAATTCTTATTTTTTTATGCCTTACTGAAAAAGTTCCAAAAGAGGAAATTTTAACGTCTTCGCCATTTTCTAATCCGCTTAATATTAACTCAAAAATTTCTTCAATTATAATAGAAGATTCAGATAGTGACAGACCTACATTGTCACTAATAGCTTCAATAATATCATTTCTGGTCCAAGTTTTTTTCATGAAATAATCATAATATAATTTAAATAATATAAAAGTTTTTTTTTAATTTTTTGGCTTTCCAATTCGAATTATTGAAGCTCCCCAACTTAATCCCCCCCCAATTGCCTGAAATCCTAATAGATTACCATTTGTGATTTTTTTCTCAGATATTGCATTATCTAATGCTAAAGGTATTGAGGCTGCAGAAGTGTTGCCATGATGTTTAACAGTTGAAATTATTTTTTTTGAATTCATTTTCAATTTTTCAGCTACTGCTAATATAATCCTTTGATTAGCTTGATGTGGTACCAACCAATCAATTTGGCTGATTACTTTATTTGAAAGTAATAGAGCTTCCTCTATAGATAAAGATAATTTATCAATAGCGTGTTTAAAAATTTCTTTACCAGACATTTCTATAAAACCAGAAATTTGATTGTTAGAAACACCTCCGTTAGTTTTTAATAAATCATATAAGTTACCATCTGAATGAATTACATTTGATAAAATTCCCCAATCATTTAATTTTTTATCAATATTTTCAAATTTTTGCAGTATAACAGCTCCAGCACCATCACCAAATAATACTGAAGTTGAACGATCATTCCAATTTAGAAGTTTTGACATTGAATCAGCCCCAATAACTAGACAATTGCTGTAATGATTATCTTTCATCATAGATTTAGCTACGGATAGCGCAAAAACAAAACCAGCACATACAGCTTGCACGTCAAAAGAAACTGAATTTATTCCTAATTTTTTTTGAACAAGAGTAGCTGTAGCTGGGAAAGTATTATCAGGTGTAGTTGTTGCAACAATAATTAAATCAATTACTTCTTTTTTAATTTGAGCATTTATTATGGCATTTAATGCAGCATTTACAGCCATATCCGAAGTTGTTTCATTTTCAGAAACAAAATGTCGAAACTTTATGCCTGATCGTTTTGTTATCCATTCGTCAGAAGTATCTATAAATTTAGTAAGATCTTCATTTGAATATCTATTTTTGGGTAAGTAGGAACCAACTCCCGTCAATAATATTTTGCTAGAAATAATAATTTCTCCATTAATATTTAAATTTATATGCTTAGGTTAACTTTACTAATTTTATTTTTTAAATCATGAATGAAATTATATTTTACCATATCTACCGCAACGCAAATGGCATTGGCAAAACCAAAAGCATCTGTTCCACCGTGACTTTTTACAGCTACAGCATTTAAACCAAGAAAAACAGCTCCATTATATTTTCGTGGATCCATTTGTAATCGAAAATTATTGATAGCTTTTTTAGCAAATAAATATCCTATTTTGGAACTTAAAGAGCTTGATAATGCTTTTTTCAAGTAAGATGTAACTAATAATGCTGTTCCTTCAGCAGTTTTCAAAGATACATTACCACTGAAACCGTCAGCAATAATTACATCTGAAATACCTTGAGCTATTTTATCACCTTCAATAAAGCCCGTATAATTAATTTGACTTTTTAAGTGAGACAAAATTTGCGAGGCTTCTTTAATATAATCAAGACCTTTTTGTTCCTCTTCGCCAATATTTAGAAGTGATATTGAAGGGTTATCAACTCCCATTACAATATTTGCAAAAGCCTGTCCCATAAAAGCAAATTGAACTAAATTTTTAGCATCACAATCTATATTTGCACCTAAATCTAGCATGCAACTTTCACCTGTTATTGTTGGAAAATAAGCTGCAATTGCTGGCCTGTTTATGCCTTCAATTGGCCTAAGAAATAATTTTGCCATTGCCATCAATGCACCTGTGTTTCCAGCAGAAACTATAGCATCAGATTTACCAGATTTAACAGATTGTATAGCCATTCCCATAGAAGAATTTCTACCTTTTCGCACTGCAATACTAGGTTTTTCGTTTGCATCAATAAACTCGTCAGTATGAACAATTTCAGATTCTTTAAGTACTTCTGAAGAACTTATTAATGGCAATAATTTTATTTTATTTCCATAAAAAGAAAATTTTACATATGGATATCTTATTTTTGTTTGAGTTGCTCCGTCAACTATTATTTGAGGAGCATTATCACCACCCATAGCATCCAAAGATAAGTGAATAGATTT
>QBZG01000050.1 GCA_003282435.1 SAR116 cluster bacterium AG-335-B03 | reverse complement strand
TTTATATAAACCAGGATTAGTAGAGAATTACAAAAACATCATGAGTATTGAAATACTTAATAAGATGTTATCAATTAAAAATATCTGGAATAACAAAAACTTCTTAATGATGCTGGATAGAAAAAGAATTAATTTTACTGAATTTTCTAAGCCAAATCTAGACATCACAGGTAATCACTTAAGACCTGACCCAAAAAACGTTCAAAAATTAGTTTCCAAAGGAGCTTCTATAATTTTAAACGATATAGAAAAACACAGTCCAGAACTGTCAGGTTTGGCTAATATATTTCAATTAAATACTCAGGGTAGATGTCAAGGCAATTTGTATTTTTCTATGGAGAGTCGTCAAGCATTTGGACCACATTGCGACAAACACGATGTTTTTGCAATTCATTTTGAGGGTGAAAAGACTTGGAATATTTATGAGAAAATTGAAAAAAATCCAATTAATCATCCAGTTTTTGAATATAGTGCTGAGGAAAGAATTAAAAGAGCTGGAAAACTTATTAACCAGATTAAAATGAAACCAGGAGATTTGTTATATATTCCTAGAGGTCAATATCATGATGCTTTAGCTTCCAAAAATGGTGCAATTCATATAGCCTTTGGCCTCACATATTTTAAACCAATAGACTTAATTTCTGTATTATGGGAAAAATTTGTTCTAAATGATTATATGCGTGGAGATATCAAAACTAATGCCAATAAACACGAGCTTAAGAAAATATTATCTAAAATATCCGAACAATTTGAACTTATGATCAATAATGATGAAACATCTAATATTTTACAAAGTAGTATGAAAAATTGGCCTTATGAAATTGAAAACTACGCATTAAAAGATGTTGTTTCAGAAGGAAAAAGATTTTATGTTTCAAAAGGTATAAGTTTAGAAAAAACAAAAACAGATTTGTTTTTAACAAATGGTAAAGATAAGGTAAAAGTCCCTGAAAACTTTTGTACTTTGACTGAATATATAATAAGTGAAGAATATTTTACACTTAAATCAATATGTGAGAATTTTCCAAAAATTTCAGAAAAAACAATTACAGAATGTGTAAACAGTTTAAAAAATATGAAAATAGTTAATTAGTTATTTGTTTACTAAATTTTTTATCAAAGAATAAAGTTTCCCATGAGAAACTTGATAGAGTAAAAGTCTGTTGGCTGGGGCGGTAGGATTCGAACCTACGGTACACGAGATCAAAACCCGATGCCTTACCACTTGGCTACACCCCAATTGTATATTGAATTACATTATTTAAAATTTATTTTCAAGCATTTTAGAACGGCGCACTCTGTTAACACTATAATCTTTTATTTTCCCGTACCAGATGAAGTAACTATCTTCAAAGTAATTGTAAATAGGTAAAATGTTTTTCAAATCTTTAAATATACCAAAACACGTAGAACCACTTCCAGACATACCATATGCAATTATATTAGGTAATTTTCTTAAAATTGACAATATAGTATGTATCTGAGGAGCTATAGTAATAGCTGACGAAAGAAGAGAATTATAAACACTTACATTACCCAAACAATTCTTTTTATTTTCGGGTACATCATGTGAAAAATAACTAAAATGTGAAAACACTTGTTTAGTAGATAATTGAATATTAGGGTTTACTAATAAGTAATGATAATTGTTTGAAAGTTTATTTCTTTTAATTTTATCCCCATAACCACTTATTTTTAAACTTTTACTTTCCAAACACGCAGGAACATCTGACCCAAGTTCGTTTGCAATTTTGTAAAGATTAGAAATTGATATTTTTTCTTTCTTGCTTTCTCTGTTAAATAATTTTCTCAATAGTATTAAAGTCGCTGCTGCGTCTGCTGAGCCACCACCTAGACCTGCCCCAATTGGTATATTTTTATCTAAATAAATTTGAAATTTCTTGTTCCAGCCAGTTAAATATCTAAATTCATTTAAAGCATCTATAATAAGGTTGTATTTATCATCAATTAGTAAGGACTTATTTGACTTATTTTGAAGAAAAGTATCATTTTTACTAAATTCAAAAAAAATTTTATCTGATAACTCTAAAAAACAAACATCACTTTCTATTAAATGCAAACCATTATTTGCTTTACCACTAACAAATAGATTTAGATTAAGTTTTGCTGGGGCAATTATTGAGTAACAATTATTCATATTTTATAAGTTTTGCTCTAATGTTCCTAATTATATATTTATCTTTTTCATATTTTATAGCCTTTTTCCACTCAAAAATCGCTTCATCTTTCCTACCTAACATTAGATAGCAATCACCGAGATGATCTAAAATCTCAGAAGTTTTTGGCAGAATTGCGACTGACTTTTCAAGATAAAAAACGGCCTCGTCATAATTCGTTCTTTTAAATTCTATCCAACCAATAGTATCAAGAAAAAATGCATTGTTTGGATCTAAATCTAAAGCCTTTTTAATTAAACTCAAAGCAAACTCTAAATCTTGATTTTTTAATGCTAATTTATAAGATAAATAATTTAAAGTATATGTATCTTTAGGGTTTCTTTTAAGTAACTCTAAAAATAGGATTTTAGCCTCTTTCCATTTACCAACTTTGTCTAAATTTGAAGCATATAAAAAAAGGTCTCTATCATTATTCCCGTATATATTAATTATTTTCTGATATATTTTAATGGATTTATCATATTGTTTATTCGATTTATAGTAATCAGCTAACCTGTATAAGAGGAATTTATTGCTTGGCCATTTTTCATTAAACTTAAATAATAAATTTTTATAATAATTTTTTTTACCCAAAGATTTAATTATTGATAATTTTTTTAAATTACTAGGCAGTTTAAAAAATGAAAATGAGGAAATAGATTTCAACTTTTCTAAAGCTATATCATTCGTTTTCTCAAGATAATATAACTCAGCTAAAGAATATTTTGCAATATCTAGA
>QBZG01000049.1 GCA_003282435.1 SAR116 cluster bacterium AG-335-B03 | reverse complement strand
CATCAGTTCAGGATCGAGCAGAACCAGATAGTGGGGAATTAGACTTTAGTTATATTATTCCCGAAATATACAAAGCGGGATATAAAAGTATTGTTGGAGCTGAGTATAAACCAAAGACAACTACTGAAGCGGGTCTTACTTGGATGAAAAATTTTAAGAATAATTAAGAGGTTTTGTTATATGAAAATGATAAGAGAGTTTGGGCCTAATAATTTAAAAAATTCATCGTTATGTTTTGGTACTATGCAATTTGGTGACGGAGCAAACGAAAAAGATAGTCAAGAAATGTATGAAGCTTGTCGTGATAGAGGTATAAACTTCTTTGATACTGCTTTTGTATATACGGGAGGTAAATCTGAATTAATTCTTGGTAAGTTAATTAAAGAAGAAAGAGATAAGATAATTTTAATTACTAAGGCTGGATCAGTTGGTGGGTCTAGTGGTAAAAATATAAGATCACAGTTAGAAGAAAGTCTTAAAAGATTAAAGCAAGACTATGTAGATGTTTTTTTCTTACATCATTGGGATGACAATGTCCCATTAGAAGAAACATTTGAAACACTTCAAAAACTTAGAGAAGAAGGAAAATTTTTTCAATTAGGTGCTTCAAATTTTTCTGCTTGGCAAGTTATGAAAGCGCAGTTGGTTGCAGAAAAAAATGGGTTCCCGTCAATTGATATTCTTCAGCCCATGTACAACATAGTTAAAAGACAAGCTGAGGTCGAAATCCTTCCTATGTCAAAAACTGAAAATATTGGCGTTATTAGCTATAGTCCATTGGGTGGTGGACTTCTCACTGGAAAATATAGTTCAGTGGATTCATCTAATAAAAATAGTTTGGGTAGACTGCACGATAATTCTAAATATAAAAAAAGATATGGTCAAAATTGGATGTACGACGCAGCTAATTCACTTGTCAATTTAGCTAACGACTTAGATTATGACCCAATTGCTTTAGCTGTTGCTTGGGTATCATATAATGACGCTATAACTGCACCTATTATAAGTGCAAGAAACTTAAAACAATTAAAACCATCATTAGACTCAGTGGAGATTTCTTTAGATAAAGAAACTTATAATTTAATATCTAATATTAGCCCAACACCCCCTCCAGCCACCGATAGACTAGAAGAAGTTTGATTGTCAAAGGAGAAATTAAAGTGGATACAGTTTTAGAAAAAAAATGGGAAGTATATGCTTTAAAATATGCAGAAAGAACGGACAGGACTAGAAAAGAGAGTTTCATATTTGATGATCATTCCCATGAAGCTCATACAATTGATTATTTTATATGGGTCCTTAAATCAGACAAAGATATTATTATTGTTGATACTGGTTATGATTACGAAGAAGCCAAAAGAAGAAATAGACCAATTGATAGATCACCATCTGAGGCTCTTAAAGCAATTAATATAAATGCCAGTCAAGTAACTGACGTTATTATAACGCATTTACATTATGATCATGCAGGGGGATTAATTGAGTTTCCTAATGCAAAGTTTCACTTGCAAGAAACAGAAATGGCGTATGCAACTGGACCTTGTATGTGTCACGAAACAATAAAAATCCCCTTCACTGGAGAACATGTATGTCAAATGGTAAAAAATGTTTTTTCAGGAAGAGTTATATTTTATAATGGAATTGGAGCAATTCAACCTGGAGTAACGACTCACCTTATTGGAGGACACTCAAGAGGATTGCAGTCAGTAAGAGTTAAAACTGAAAACGGATATATGTGTTTAGCATCAGATGCCACTCACTTTTATGAAAATTTTCTCACAGGTAAACCTTTTCCGATTGTTGTAGATCTTGAAGATATGCTCAATGGTTTTAAAATCATCAGAAAGTTAGCTTCAAAGGACGAACTGGTAATACCTGGTCATGATCCACTTTTAAGAAAATTTTTTCCAAACGAAGGCAATTCAGGTTTTGTATGGCGTTTAGATAAAGGACCAGATAAGCCTATGATTTTTTAAAATCCTTTTCCATTTTTCTTCTGTATGAAATTGCAGGATCATTTGATGAAAAATCAACATCATTCCATGTAATTATTTTATTTTCTTCAATTTCATTTTTAAGTTTAATTCCATGAGCTAGTCCAATAGGAAGAGCTTCCATAGATAACGATAGTTTTGATGGTACAAGTTTGCCCCATACAGTTGCTCCACCTTCTCCATCAAGAATTTCACTTTTTTTCAAATTTTTCTTAGTTGTTGATACAACATCTCCAGTAAACTTTTTGGTTTGTCCCGTTGCCTGCTTTAACAATGCAGCTGAAAAAACTGATATATTAAGCTCCATCCCTATGAGGTGAAAAGGTTTATACATTGCAGAAAATTTACCAGTATCATCAGTATTCATTCCATATTGTTTGAAACAAGATGCTGCATAATCATTTGGGGCTTCTAATACGGCATACACGCCCCAACGTAAATCTTTAAATACAGGTCGACCATCTCTCTCAAGTGAAGACACAACTTCAACTTGTCCATTCTTTTCTAACAAACCACCAAATTCTAATGGTTTTAAAATATTTGCAAGATCGTCCATTCCACATGGAGGAAATAATAGACCATTAGTTGGGACTTCTAGATCACATGCATTAGCTATAGCAGCCATTTCCAATCCAGATTTAGTACCATCTAAAAATGAGTTGAACATTTTTGGGTTCATTCCTGCTTTTCTTGCTTCTTCGTGGGTCAAGCCGTAGTAATCCCATACCGTGTCAGGTGATGATTTGTGGTATATTGGTTGATATCTGGTTCCTTTACCTGCACTAGTGACATTAAAGCCAGAAGCTCTTGCCCATTCAATTATTTCTGCAGTTAGGGCAGGTTGATCTCCATAAGCCATAGAATAAACAACTCCTACAGAATTAGCCTCTTTAGCTAAAGCTGCTCCGGCTAAAACATCTGCTTCAACATTTACCATTATTATATGTTTGCCATTTTGAAAAGCTTGTCTTGCATGTTCAATACCTGCTGCAGGAAATCCTGTTGCCTCAATAACTACCTCTACTTCATTTAATTTTATCGCATCAGCACCTGTATCAACAAATTTTGTTTTGTTGATTAAATCATCACTCCAACCAACGTTTTTACAAGCTTTTATGGAATTGTCAGGTTTTAGATCTGCAATTACTAAAACTTCAATTCCCTTAGTGCTTGGAACTTGACTTAAAAACATTGACCCAAATTTACCAGCTCCTATTAGGGCTACCTTGACAGGATTATCATCATCAATTCTTTTTTCAATCGCATTTTGTAAAAA
>QBZG01000048.1 GCA_003282435.1 SAR116 cluster bacterium AG-335-B03 | reverse complement strand
AACACTTGCCCTATAAAAATATTTTAGAAGCTTCCTTAAGCTCTTCAATCATGCAATGTTTATGGGATATTCAAGGAAAAATAGAACAAAAATCAATTGGCACAATTTTTGGTAAAAATCACAATAAAATAAAAACTTATGCCAATTTTAATCGTTCAACTACAGATAGGTCTCCTGAAGGAATTGAAAGCAAGGTTAAAACTGTAGTTAATGAGGGATTTAAATTAATAAAGTTTGCACCTTTTGATGAAGTTATATCTGGCATGACATCTAAAGAAATTCGTACGGCAATGCAACCTGGTCTAGAGCGAATTAACGTTATTAGAGAAACTGCAGGTTCAGAGATTAAATTAATGATTGATTGTCACTGGAGATTTAATTACGAAACAACAACCAATTTGATTGAAGAAATTGAAAATCTTAATTTATATTGGCTGGAATGCCCAATACCTGAAACTACTGATTTTTTACTAGATATAAAAAAAATAAGGTCAATAGCAAATTCAAAAGGCATTAAGTTAGCTGGCCTAGAAAAAAAGATACTTGCTAAAGATTTTGAGAGTTACATTAAGGCAGGAGCATATGATTTCATGATGCCTGATATTAAGTATGCTGGCGGACCAGATGAACTTATAACAATTGAAAAATTATTTAATAAGTTTAATGTTCACTTTTCTCCACACAATCCTAGTGGCCCTGTAGCTCATGCCCACACACTTCAGGTTTGCTCTGCTACTAATGAACCAGCTTTAATGGAATATCAATATAAGGAGACAAATTATTTTGACACCTTATTAGAAAAACCAAATCCCCATATTATTAATGGTTATTCTAAAATTCCAGAACATACTTTTGGTTTAGGTATAACTATTAATGAATTTGAGTTAGGAAAATTAAATCGATCTATAAAATAAATTTAGTTGATTATTCCATCTTTTCTTAAATCTTTTATTAAATCTTTAGTAATTCCTATCTCTTTCAATACATTTTCCGTATCAGATCCTAAAATTGGGGGAGGCTTTTTAGGTAAAACTGGATTTTCGTCAACCTTAAAGCCAATACTTGGAACTAAATAATCTTTATTAATGCTTTTAATATTTATTTTGTTCCATAATTTTCTTTCTTTAAATTGTCTTTCTGAAACGGCCTCTGGCAATGACCTTATTTTCCCTGCTGGAACGTCAAAGTTATTTAGAAGTATTTCTAAATCCTCTGCTGTTTTAGTAATAAATATACTTTGAAACTCCCTTCTTAGTTCACTTTGTTTGGACCTTCGATCCGACTCTAACCTCCACTTTTCTTTATCAAAGGACCCAATGGTGTTTAGGGCATCACACAAAGAAAAAAATTGAACATCATTATTAGCGGCAAGAAGTATAGGTGATGTAAGGGTGCAGTACATACCTGATGCAGGTGAACCACTTTGAGCTTCGTTACCCATTGGAGTGGGAACCCATCCAGAGTTTAAATGTTCTGTGACCATATTAGCCATTAACAAAAATGAAGTATCAAGCATTGAAACATCAAGTCTTATAGATTTATTTTTTTGCTTTATCTCATGCATTGCGGAGACAATTGCAAAAGCAGCATTAAGACCAGTAGCATAATCTATATAGGGAGATCCTACCTTAGTAGGTCCAGTTTCTTTAGTGCCTGTTGTTGTCATAATCCCACTCATGCCTTGAACAACATGATCATATGCCCCCCTGTTTTTAAATGGACCATCTTGTCCAAAAGCTGAAATTGAACAATAAATGATCTTATTATTTATCGTTGATAGATTTTTCCAACCTAACCCTAATTTTTCAGCTTTACCAGGCCTCATATTTTCGACAAAAACATCTACATTTTTTATTAATTCTAATGCTATATTTTTCCCTTTTTTTGATTTTAAATTTATCTGAATAGACTTCTTATCTGAGTTTTGAATTAAAAAAGATGTTCCCATCGATTTTTTTACAAGAGATTCATCTTTTCCGCCTACCCTTGTCCAATCTCCATTTTGAAGGTTTTCCATTTTAATAACATCTGCACCTAACAAAGCTAATTGGTAAGTACAGTAGGGACCTGCTAAAACTCCAGTCAAATCCAATACTTTTACCCCTTTTAATGGTTTAAACATTCATTACTCCCAAAATATTAAAAATGAAAAATTAAGATAGCTAAAAAATTTAAAGTTTTTAAATTATAGAGCCTTTCTATCTTAATTAATTAGCCCTCTTCTTCTAAAAGTAGGTTCCCATTCTCTGGTTCTTTTGTAGACCTGAGGAAGTGGTCTCTGATGCAATAATGAAAGCCATAATCTAATCATACACCTTCTTTTATTTGGGTCTGCATAATCTTCATAAGTTTCTCTTGAATGAAATGTAGTTGCGTTGCTAGCAATTTCTAAATCCCCTGGGCTAAGTTGCATACTCAAACAGAATTTTTTGTCGTTACATAATTTATCGATTAGATCAAGAGCTTCAATTTGTAATTTAGTTAATTTTGGAACTTCTTCGAAACGTTGAGCTGATCTTATATATCTTCTTTTATATAAGGCTGTAATTAGATTGTTATGTTTAACAAATATTGGAATTTTTTGAATTTTATCATCATTTGGGTTTTGAGTTCTAGAGTCAAAATAAAATTCTTTTTGAAGGATTAGCGCAAGATCTGGACGAGTTTTTTCAATCTCATTAAAAATAGCTACAGAAGAAACTAATTTCGATAACCCACCTAATTTAGCATTTCTAATGCATAATAAAGCAAAAATATCTGCCCCATCAGTATGAAATTGCAATTCTTCATTAGTTTGGAATCCCCTTATGTGGTCAGATTTAGCAAAATCAGCACCTGTATCAGTAACAACATGCAGAAGTGCACCTGCTTTGTCCTGTTTTTCAGGATATCCAATATATTGCCCTATACCCCAAAGCATCTTTTTAACATCTTCTTCATTGAATTGGTCTATAGGAAGGTTTTTAATTACGACAAAACCAAAGCCTGATTGTATTTGTTGTTTAATTAAATTAATTTTATTAATAAAATGACATATAGGAAAATCTTTACTTGTTAATCCATAAAGTTTTTTATTTGTATCAACAGCAAATTGTGTTGCTTTTATAAGCTCTTTGTTATCGTTATCATTTAATTCAATCAACCAATCTTTATTAATTTCCAGTTCTTTTGTAGTCCATTCACCTTTAATTTTAGTTTTATTCATAATTATAAAAACTCTTGTTTGATCTCAATTATGCCATTCCAACTGGTTCGTCAAAATTAGATTTTTCTACACCAGGCCTCTCATTAATC
>QBZG01000047.1 GCA_003282435.1 SAR116 cluster bacterium AG-335-B03 | reverse complement strand
TACTAATCCTGAAAACACTCTATTTGCAATTAAAAGATTAATAGGACGAAGGCACGATGATAAATATTCTAAGAAATTTTCTGAATTAGTTCCTTATAAAATTATTTCTGCAAAAAACGGAGATGCCTGGGTCCAGGCTAATGGCCAAGATTATGCACCCTCAGAAGTTTCTAGCTTTATCTTAAGAAAACTTAAAGAAGATGCAGAAGCATTTCTGGGTGAAACAGTGGATAAGGCAGTTATTACTGTTCCAGCTTACTTCAATGACGCTCAAAGACAAGCTACTAAGGATGCTGGAAAAATAGCAGGTTTAGAAGTTTTAAGAATTATTAATGAGCCAACGGCTGCAGCATTAGCGTATGGTCTTGATAAGAAAGAAAGTGGAACCATAGCTGTATACGATCTTGGTGGAGGTACATTTGATGTTTCCATTCTCGAAGTAGGAGATGGAGTTTTTGAGGTAAAGTCCACTAACGGAGACACATTCCTAGGTGGCGAGGATTTTGACCAACGTATTATAGATTATATTGCTGAACAATTTAAAAAAGACAATGGTATTGATTTAAGATCAGACAAATTAGCGCTGCAAAGAATGAAAGAGGCTGCAGAAAAAGCCAAAATAGAACTTTCAAGTGCAGCTCAAACTGACGTTAATTTGCCTTTTGTTACTGCAGACGCAAGCGGACCAAAACATTTAAATGTCAAATTAACAAGATCTCAATATGAAAGTCTTGTTGATGATTTGATCACAAAAAGTATTGATCCTTGTAAAGCAGCCCTTAAAGATGCTGGTGTAAGTGCTAGTGATATTGATGAGGTAATCTTGGTAGGCGGCATGACCAGAATGCCAAAAATAATTGAAGCTGTTACTTCTTTTTTTAAAACAGAGCCACACAGAGGTGTTAACCCTGATGAGGTTGTAGCTTCAGGTGCTGCGATTCAGGGTGGAGTTTTAATGGGAGACGTTAAGGATGTACTTTTACTTGACGTTACACCTTTATCATTAGGTATTGAAACATTAGGTGGTGTATTTACAAGATTAATTGATCGAAACACAACTATACCTTCAAAAAAATCCCAAATATTTTCAACTGCTGAAGATAATCAATCTGCTGTAACGATACGTGTTTCTCAAGGTGAAAGGGAAATGGCATCAGACAATAAATCGCTAGGAGAATTTAATCTTGAAGGTATTGCATCAGCACCTAGGGGCGTTCCTCAAATAGAAGTAACTTTTGACATTGACGCAAATGGAATAGTCAATGTAAGTGCTCAAGATAAAGCTACTGGTAAAGCTCATAATATAACCATTCAAGCTTCTGGTGGTCTTGATGATAATGAAATTGAAAGAATGGTTAAGGAAGCTGAGGACAACGCCGAAGCAGATAAAGAAAAAAGAGAAGCTATTGATGTTCGAAATCAAGCTGAATCAATGATACATGGTGCTGAAAAGTCTCTAACAGATTTAGGTGATAAAGCTGATCCTAGTGCCAAAAGTGAAGTTGAAAATGCAATTGGCGAGGTTAAAACATCGCTTGAAGGCGAAGATATTTCAGCTATAAAAGATAAAACGTCAGCTTTATCTGCAGTAATGATGAAGATGGGAGAGGCAGCCTACAAAGCTAATCAAGAAAATAATCCGGAAAATCCTGAAGACACTGATACGTCAAATGAGAATAAAGAAGACGTTGTGGATGCTGACTTTGAAGAAGTAAAGGATAACGAAGAGAAGAAAGACGCTTCCTAAATATATATATAGATATACTAAGGTATAAAAATGGCACGTGATTATTACGATATATTAGGCCTATCTAAATCAGCATCAGATAGTGAAATTAAGTCTTCGTATCGTAAGCTAGCCATGAAATATCATCCCGACAGAAATCCTGGCGATAAAAAAGCCGAAGAGAAATTCAAAGAAATTTCTGAATCTTATGAAATACTTAAGGATCCTCAAAAAAAGGCAGCATATGATCAGTACGGCCATGCTGCTTTTTCTCAAGGTTCTAGTGGAGGAGCTTCTGGGGGGTTTTCAGGTTTTGGGAGTAGTGGATTTTCTGATATATTTGAAGATATGTTTGGTATGGGAGGTGGTTCTGAAAGAAGATCAGCATCTACAGGATCAGACCTAAGATATGACTTGTCTGTTTCGCTTGAACAAGCTTACTCGGGTGACCAAGTTGAAATTTCTTTGACAGTACCGACAAAGTGTGAATCTTGTAATGGATCAGGAGCTAATAAAGGATCTCAACCAAAACAATGTAGTCAATGTGGTGGCTATGGAAAAGTGAGAGCTCAACAAGGTTTCTTTACGATTGAAAGAACATGTGCGGCATGTTCTGGTGCAGGTGAAATTATTGGAGACCCTTGTAGAGTTTGTAAAGGTCAGGGACGAGTAAATAAAAATAAAAAACTATCTGTAAATGTGCCTGCAGGTGTAGATAATGGAACCCGAATTCGCCTCTCAGGTGAGGGAGAAGCTGGTGCAAGAGGCTCATCACCCGGAGATTTATATATTTTCATTGATATTAAAGATCACTCTATATTTCAAAGAGATGGCAAGGATACATTTATTGAGGTTCCTGTATCATTTATTGACGCTGTTTTAGGAAATTCAATACAAGTTCCTTGTATTGATGGTTCAAAAGCCAAAATGAATTTAAGTTCTGGCACTCAAAGTGGTACTCGTTTACGAATGAAAGGTAAAGGAATGCCCGGACTACGAGGTGGATCTAGGGGTGATCAGTATGTTCAAATAAACGTGGAAACGCCAGTTGGTATTTCAAGAAAACAAGAAGATTTATTTAAACAGATTAAAGACTTAGGTGTTGACAAAATTAGTCCCAAGACTAGTAGATTTAAAAAACTAATACAATAATTGATATTATTGTATAAGATGATTTATGTAATCGTAAAAAAGAGCTAAGCATGAAAAAAATTTCTGTTTCTATTCCAGGTGGAAATGGTCGCATGGGCAAAACTTTACTTGGCTTAATTCTAGAAAATGAAAAATTTAATTTATCTAGTTCCACTTGTTTACCGAATGAAGATGAGGTTGGAATTGATATTGGAATATTAGTTGGTAAAGCCAAGATTTCTAAAGAATTAAATACTGATACATCATCTTTATTTCAAAACTCAGATGTACTCATTGACTTTACTGTTCCAGAGGCAACCATGTTTCACGCAAGAAAATGCTATGAAAATAATTTGTCTATAGTAATAGGAACTACTGGATTAAACAAACTTCAAGAAGAAGAATTGCTTAACTTATCTAAAAAGATACCTATAGTCTATTCTGCAAATTTCTCTATAGGAGTGACTCTATTATCTAGTTTAGTTTCAAATTCAACACAAATGTTAGGTGCTGAATGGGATATTGAAATACTAGAGATGCACCATAAACACAAAATAGACGCTCCATCGGGTACAGCATTGTTGCTTGGAAAATCAGCTGCAGAAGCACGAGGTCAAGACTTATCAAGTGTAAAGTCAGTTTCAAGAAACGGTATAGTTGGAAAAAGAAAAGAATCCGAAATAGGTTTTGCAGTTTTAAGAGGAGGAGATGTTGTGGGAGAACATTCTGTAATTTTTTCCAGCTCTGGAGAAAGAATAGAATTAGTTCATAAGGCTACCGACAGGTCAATTTTTGCTTCAGGAGCTTTGAGAGCGTCTCATTGGGCTGCGACAGCAGACCCTGGTTTATATAGTTTATCAGATGTTCTAATAAATGGTGGGTAGGAAT
>QBZG01000046.1 GCA_003282435.1 SAR116 cluster bacterium AG-335-B03 | reverse complement strand
AATTTTTTTTAACTTCCACTATCTTGGTTTCTAATAAAGATAGTTGTGTTGTTAATTCTGTCGTTGTTTGTCTTTCTAGAGAAAGCATTTCACCTAACTCTACCAAATTATTCCTTAACTCAACTAGGGCTTCATCTTGACCAGTCATTTTTTGTGAAAGAAAAAATTGTGATAAAACAAATATCATTAAGACAAAAATAATTACCATCAATAAACTAGCCAATGCGTCTACAAATCCTGGCCATGTATAATCTACTTGTCTTCTTCTAACTTTATTTAACATTACAAATTAATTCTTCAAATCTTAAAATATTTTCATTTATTATTCAGCTTATTATATGATTTTTCCATTTCTGATAATTGTTTTGAAATGGCTCTTAACTCCAGAGTTAAATTAGATTGAAATTCTGAAATACTATTAGTATTTTGTTCACTTAAATTTTTAAGAATTGATGAAATAGTAATTAAATGATCTTTCACATTTCTATCTTCATCAAGTTTTTCAACAAGTCGATTTAAAACAATTGTTAATTCGTTTATATTTTCAGTTATCCTTACTCTTTCATTCTCATTTTGGTTAGCACGCTTGGATACAATTGCTAAATTTTCTACAGCTGCCTCACTTAAACCGGTGCTTCCTCCTTCACTTGCAGTAAAAATAGCCATTTGAGACAACCAATCTTCTAGTTCATTAAAGAAACGATTACTTGCCTGACCAACTTGAAGATCCAAAAATCCCAAAATAAGTGAGCCAGCAAGACCAAATAAGGACGAAGAAAAAGCTGTAGACATTCCATTAAGAGGAGCACTCAATCCTTTTTGAATATCCATAAATAAGGAGTTACCATCGTTAGGATTATTACCAATATTAAAATCAATTGTATTTATAACTCCAGAAACAGATGAAATTGTTTGTAGCAGGCCCCAAAATGTTCCTAGCAGACCTAGGAAGACAAGAAGTCCAATCATATATCTCAAAATTTCTCTACTTTCATCTAATCTTGATGAAACACCGTCTAGAATAGTCCCCAATGAATTTGCAGATAATGAGGGGTTATCTTTCCTATTTTCATTAAGGACAGCCGCTACTGGCGCAAGAAGAATTGGCTTTATTTTAAGAGCAACATTAGCAGGCATTAAGCTATCTTTTCTTTTAATAAATTTAAGCCATTTAGCCTCTTTGCTTAAACGAAATGTTTGCCGGAATGAAAAGATAGTACCTAAAATGAAAGTACTAATAATCACACTATTAAGTGCAGTGTTGCCTTCAAAAGCATGCTTTAAAGGAACAAATAAAAATGAAATTAAAATAATTACAATTACTAACAAAAGCAGCATTCTAAAAGCATATTTATTCGGATCTGTCATTTTTATCCCCATTTATTTATAATAAAATCATTAAAACATGACTTTTGTATGACACAAAATTATTAATTTCATTAGCAAAAAATTTAAAATTTATTATTAATCTTTTTAAGGAGCTCTTTATGTAAGGTTGGGTTTGCACCAATTAATAAATCACCGGAAGTTTTGTAAGCATTAATATATTTTAAGTTAGTTAAGTATCCTCCAGATTCTTTTATTAAAAGCTCTCCACACGCAACTTGATTCTTGTTTAAATTATTAGTAAATAAACAATCAATTTTTCCAGAAGCTAACCATGCAAAATTTAGAGCCGAGGATCCAAATTCTCGGGTAACTGACGAGTATTTAGATGCTAAGCCATATATCGGTTCAAAGATATTATTAGTCATTTTGTTGTTTGTTGTTTGACTATCGTCATATAATGAAAACACACATGAGCCTATTGAACTTCTTCGAGAGACTCGTATTCTCCTATCATTTAGATAGGATCCCTTACCTTTTTCTGCAAAAAATAATTCGTCTCTTAATGGATCTAGAATAACAGTAGATAAAATTTCATTATTTAATTCTACTGAAATTGAAATAGAAAAATACGGCAATGCATGAGAAAAGTTAAATCGTCCGTTTAACGTATCAACTATCCAATAATATTTATCTTCAATACTTTCTTCAATAGAATTTAATTTCATTCCCCACGTTGGCCTAGATTTAGTTAAATCCTCCAGTAGTGTAGAATAAATTTTGTTTTCAGTTCTTGATACAAAGTTGTCAATAGAGTTTGGAGAAACTTGTAAATTTTCAATTTCTCCAAAATCTCTAAGCACATTTCTTGTTACTTTATTTAAAGATTGGAAAATAATATTTAATAGTGGTGACTTATTACTCATTCTCACTCCAAATTAGATATTTGATATATATACTATTGCTAAGTTTTAGCTTTTTCTACGTAAGTACCGTCTGAAGGTCTAACTACTATTTTACTTCCAACTTCAATATGCCCAGGTACCATTACTTTGATCCCATTCTTTAAAATAGCTGGTTTAAAAGATGAGGAAACTGTTTGCCCTTTTATAACAGCATCAGCTTCAATTATTTCTTCTACACAACTATCAGGCATGATAATGGACACAGGATTTTCATTATATAAATTTATAATAACATTCATTCCATCTTGTAAAAAAGCTGCTTGGTCTCCTATCATATCAATATTTATAGTAATTTGCTCGAATGTTTGATTGTTCATAAATATAAGATTATTATTTTCTTGATATAAAAATATATGTGGTGTCTCGTCTAAGATGACCTTTTCTACATTTTCAGAGGACCTAAAGCGTTCATTAAGTTTTGATCCATCCTTTAAGTTTCTTAGCTCAATTTGTGCAAATGCTCCGCCTTTACCTGGCTTTACATGGCTTGTTTTGGTTGCTACCCACAATCCATTTTTATGTTCTATTACATTACCTGGTTTTATTGTGTTTCCATTAACTTTCAAATTACTTTCCTCTATAAATATTTGTAATTTGGTTTAATAAATCTAAGGCTTCATCATATGGACGTTGAAAAGAATTTCTACCAATTATTGACCCGCTTGCTCCACCTAAATATAGTTCTTTAACCTCTTTCAAAAGACTATCATTATCTCTTGAGTTTCCACCTGAAAAAACTACTAACCTTCTCCCATTAAAACATGATTGCACAACATGTTTTATACGGTCAGTTAAAGAATCAATTGGAATATTCTCTGACATATAAACTTTTTTGGCTTCACTTAGTTCAATAAAAGTTGTTGGAGGTTTTACTTTAATTATATGGGCTCCTACTAATGCAGCCATGTGAGCTGCGTAAGAAACAATATCTATTGCCGTTTCTCCTTCTTTACTAATATCTCCCCCTCTTGGATAGCTCCAAACTACCACAGCAAGGCCCGCATCCTTAGCTTCAAGTGCGATATCTTGAATTTCTGTTATCATATCCAAAGCCGCGTCAGATCCTGGATAAATAGTAAATCCCACAGCGGAACATCCAAGCCTAATTGCCTCGCTGACTGAACCTGTTATAGCTTGAGAAGGAGCTCCTTTCTCTCTTGATAAAGAATTAGAACTATTTACTTTCATGATTAGAGGAATTTGACCGGCAAAAGTATCAGCACCAGCTTCTAGCATTCCTAAAGGGGCTGCAAAAGCAGACAAACCTGCGTTTATTGCTAACTTAAAATGATAATGAGGATCATAACCTAGAGAGTTTTTTGCAAAAGATCTTGCTGGACCATGTTCGAAACCTTGATCAACTGGAAGAATAACTAATTTACCAGTACCGGCTAATTTACCAGACATTAAAATATTTACCAAATTTGCTTTAACGCCCGGGTTATCACTTTCAT
>QBZG01000045.1 GCA_003282435.1 SAR116 cluster bacterium AG-335-B03 | reverse complement strand
CTTATTTTAATGGAAAAAATTTTTTTAAAGAAATAAATGAAAATATTGAGGCATTAAAATTAGATAATAATCAAATAAAATTTTTTTTTCCAAAAGAAATTAAAAATCCAATTTTTTTGGGTGTGGCTAATGACACTAATTATGTAGGTTTAGATTTAAGTAAACAAGACCTTAATCTGGATTTATGGTTGAAAAAAAATGAAGTAATTGTAGAAGATCTTAGAAAATACGGACCCACATTGAATGACATAGATGCCTCTTTTTTAGCGCTAACTAATGGGATGTTTTTTTGGCATAATACTCATCAATTTTGTGGCTCATGTGGATTTAAAAACAAGTCTAGAGAGGGTGGTTTTGTAAAAATTTGTTCTAATGATAGATGTGGTAAAAGTCACTTTCCAAGAACTGATCCAGCTATAATCACTCTAATTTCCTTTAAGGATAAGATTTTATTAGGAAGATCTCCAAGATTTCCCGAAGGTATGTACAGTACCCTTGCCGGCTTCGTTGAACCTGGAGAAAGTCTTGAACAAGCTCTCGAAAGAGAAGTATTTGAAGAAGTTGGAGTAAAAGTTAGGAATATAGAATATTTTGATTCACAACCGTGGCCTTTTCCTGCCTCACTAATGTTAGGTTTTTTTGCTGAGGCTACTGGTGAAAAGTTAAACATTGATTACAACGAAATAGAAGATGCCCATTGGTTTTCAATAGAAGAATTAAGGACTTTAAAACATCCTTCAATTACTGGGGGGTTTAAGTTACCTAGGATTGACTCTATCGCCAGAAGATTGGTCAATAATTGGATTAATAGATTTAATTAAACAATATAAAAAAGGATAACCATGATTTTATCGCCAGTCAAATAGGCAGATTGGAAATTTCAAATAGAATTGCAGTGGCTCCAATGTGTCAATATTCAGCTGTAGATGGTGTAATGACTGACTGGCATACTCAACATTTAATGTAATTAGGTTATTCAGCTGTTGGTTTGATTATGGTTGAAGCTACTGCAGTTGAAAGAGTAGGAAGAATAACTCATAATTGTGTCGGTATATATAATGATTTATGTGAATCTTCTATTAAAAAAACTCTAAAGCAAGCAAGGTCTGTTGCACCTACAAATACATCTTTTGGTATACAATTAGCTAATGCAGGAAGAAAAGCTTCAACGCAAAGACCTCAGGAGGGAAGAAAAAGTTTAACTTATGAAGAGGATCCTTGGATCACAAAGGGTGCTTCACCCGTTCCAATTGATATTGGCTGGCATGTACCTCACTTGCTTAGTCAAAAAGATATGCAAAAATTAAAAAATAAATTTGTAGAAGCTTTAATTAGATCAGTAAAAATTGGTTTCGATCTGATAGAAATTCATGGGACACATGGTTATCTCTTTCATCAATTCTTATCTCAAATCTCAAATAAGCGTGAAGATAAATATGGAGGTAGTCTTGAGAACAGAATGAGATTTCCATTAGAGGTTTTTTCAGCAATTAACAAATCTTTGCTAAAAGATTTTCCCTTAGGAATGAGAATAACGGGAACAGAATGGGAAAAAGATGGAATAATTGAAAGTGAGGCCATAATATTTGCTCAAGAACTAGAAAAAATAGGTTGCCATTATGTTTGTGTGTCAAGTGGTGGAAACACTCCTAATCCTCAAATACCAATTGGAACTCACTACCAAGGTTCACTTGGCTAAAATGATTAAAGATAATACTAATATGATCATAAGAGCATTAGGAATGATTTTAGATCCAATAAAAGCTAATGACATTATCATTAATAAAGATACTGATATGGTTGCAATGGCAAGAGCATTTCTGTCCAATCCTAGATAGGTTTGGGACGCTGCAAAAATTTTAAATCATCTATAGATGTTCCTCCTCAATATGCAAGAAGATTATAGAAGTTAAAATTATTTTCTTTCTGAAAGTATATCAACAAGTGACTTAGAATGCTCTGGTGATAAATTAAGTTCTTTTCTTAACTTTTCAATTTTCTGAGCTTCATCGTCACTTATTACACCATCACTTAAAGCTTGATTTATTTCGGCTTCCAAAATTGCAGCTTTTTGTGCTCTTTGATTAGCAAATGCAGAAGCAACTATACCAGTTAAAAGAGCTACAGTACAAACTCCCATTATTGCTGTAAAAGCTCCAATTATTTTTCCTAGCGGAGTAACTGGCGATACATCCCCATAACCAACAGTTGTTAAGGTAATAAGTCCCCACCACATTGTTTCTGGAATTGAGCTAAACTTTTCAGGCTGGCTATCATGTTCTGCAATATACATCAGTGCACTTGATAAGAATAATGCAATTACCATTAAATATAATGCGGCACTAAAAGATCTCCAATCTGCTTTAATTGCAGAAAAAAAATCCTCGAGTGCTGAACTATAATTAGATATTTTCAATAATCTTAATAATCTTAATACCCTAAGCCACCTAAGATCTAAGCCTCCAAAAAAGTATGGTAAAATAGAAGGTATAATTGCTAAAAAATCTATTAAGCCTGTAAAACTAAATATATATTTCATCCTTTTTGTAATATTAGTTGTGACACCTAGGTCATTTCTTGCAGGAGCAGACCAAACCCTTAATACATATTCAATGCTGAAAATCATAACCGAAAAAAACTCAAATGCTTTGAAAGCTTCTTTATATTCATTTCCAATATGTTTCACTGATTCTAGACAAACTGCAGCAATGTTTAAAACTATAAGTATAAATAAAATCATATCTACATACTGACTAGGCTTGTCTGCCACATTACCTTTAGATAAAAGTTGGCTGGTACGTTTTTGAATTTGTAAATACATCATTAAACCTAATGTGGAAGTTTTGTTGAAACGAAATTAATATTTTGAAGTTCTCTTATGGTGTCGACGCAACAAGCCCTCCATCAACTATTAGCTCAGTTCCAGTAATATATTTTGCTTCGTCAGAACATAAAAATAATACAGCATTGGCAACATCCCATGATTCACCCATTCTTCCCATTGGAACTTGATCGTGCCTTTGTCTAACAAATCCTTCATAATCACCACCTGCATATTTTTGTGCCAATCGGTCTACTAGAGGGGTATGCATCAAACCTGGAACAACGCAGTTTAGTCGAATATTCTTTTTCGCTTCAATTATTGCAGTGGTTTTAGTCATTTGTAAAAGCGCCGCTTTTGAGGCGCTATAAGCAACTTGAGGTTTACCTACATACCTAAGTGCTGCAACTGAGGAAATATTAACAATTGAACCCCCTGAGTTTTTTTCCATAATTGGAATTGCACATTTAATACAAAAATAAGCAGTATTTAGATTTAACATAAATTGTTGTTGCCATGTGCTTGTATCTATTTCAACTGGTCCTCCAGGTTCAGATTGACCAACAACATTAACTAAAATATCAATTTTTTCATTTTTGGTTTCAGTTAAATTAAAAAATTCTTCTACATCAGTTTCATTAGTCATGTTGACCTTATAAAAAGTAAAATCATTACCTTCTTCTTTTATAAAATCGGACGTATTGTTGCCTGCTTCCTCATTAATATCAGTTCCAATAACTTTTGCACCCTGGCGTGCTAAAAGAGTTGCGATTGCCCTACCATTACCAAAACCATCTCCAACTGATCCACATCCTGAAACAATGGCAATTTTATCCTTTAGATCTAACATATCAAAAAAATCCTAATAAATTTCTTGTATCCATTGTAACATTAACTTAAACAAAATATTAATGAAAGTATAGCTAATGATTGATGTATCAAACTTATATCATAATAGGTATGGAAAAAAAACTGATCAAAACTTTTCCAA
>QBZG01000044.1 GCA_003282435.1 SAR116 cluster bacterium AG-335-B03 | reverse complement strand
CATGGACGAAAACTAATAAAGTTAAAACTGATATAGTTAAAGCTAGAGAAATATTAGATAATGATCATTATGGCTTAGATAAAGTTAAAGACAGAATAATAGAGTTTTTAGCGGTTCAAAAGAGAACTAAAGAAATTAAAGGTCCAATTCTGTGTTTAGTTGGTCCACCAGGTGTTGGTAAAACCTCTTTAGGAAAATCAATAGCAAAAGCTACAGGTAGAGAGTATATCCGAATGGCTTTAGGTGGAGTTCGAGATGAAGCTGAAATAAGAGGCCACAGAAGAACTTACATAGGTTCACTTCCTGGGAAAATAGTTCATGGGATGAAAAAAGCTTCTGCAATTAATCCACTTTTCTTATTGGATGAAATAGATAAATTAGGGAATGATTATAGAGGTGATCCTTCCTCTGCACTTTTAGAAGTATTAGATCCAGAACAGAACAAGACTTTTCAAGATCACTATCTAGAGATAGATTATGACTTATCAAAAGTATTGTTTATTACTACATCCAATACATTAAATATGCCTCAAGCTTTATTAGATAGGATGGAAATAATTAGACTTTCTGGTTATACGGAAGACGAAAAACTAGAAATAGCCAAAAGACATCTAATAAAAAAACAGATGGATAATTGTAAACTAAAAGATACAGAATTTTCTATTGATGAGGAAGCTCTTAAAATAATAATTCAATCTTACACAAGAGAAGCTGGTGTTAGAAGTTTAGAGAGACAATTAGCAAAATTAACTAGGAAAATAGTTACTTTAATTGAAAAAAAAAGAAGCTAAATCTTTTAATATTACAAAAGAAAATGTTAAAGATATTTTAGGTGTGCCCATATTTCAAAGACAAGAAATTGAAAAAGATAATCTTGTAGGTATAACTACGGGGTTAGCTTGGACTGAAGTGGGAGGCGAATTATTGTCTATTGAATCAGTTAAAGTTAGAGGTAAGGGTAAGGTTACAGCAACAGGTAAATTAGGAGATGTTATGAAGGAGTCTGTTCAGGCAGCTGAATTTTTTATAAGATCCAAAGCTTTATCTTATGGCTTAAACCCAATTGATTTAGAAAAAAATGACATACACGTGCATGTCCCAGAAGGTGCCACTCCAAAAGATGGGCCATCTGCAGGTGTTGCAATGGTAACTAGCATAGTCTCAGCTTTAACAGATATAAAGATCAAAAGTAATGTTGGTATGACGGGAGAGATAACTTTAAGAGGAAGAGTTCTTCCAATTGGTGGCTTAAAAGAAAAATTATTAGCAGCTAAACGAGGCGGTTTAAAAACAGTTTTAATCCCGATTGATAATGTAAAAGATTTAGTAGAAATACCAAATAATATAAAAGACCAAATAAATATTATACCTGTGGATTCAATCGATCAGGTAATTGAAAATGCTTTGGTTCAATCACCTCAAGAAATAAGTGTATTAGATGCCAGTAAATTAACTCCAGCTAGTGATACTATTATATCAGATAAAGCTAATATTTCCCATTAAAATAAATTATTTTAATGATTTTCTTTGTAAATATCATCTTTATTTACTAGAGTTCTATTACAATATCGTATATAAATATTGAATTATCAATCTTTTAACGGAGGTACGAATGAATAAAAATGAATTGGTGGCAAGTGTTTCTGAAGCTTCAGGTCTTTCAAAAGTAGATGCGGCTAAAGCAGTTGATGGTGTTTTTGAGTCCATTACTGGTGCTCTAAAATCAGGTGGAGATGTCCGTATAGTCGGCTTTGGAACCTTTTCTGTTGCCAACCGTGCCGCTACAACAGGAAGAAATCCTAGAACTGGCGAAGCCATTCAAATTAAAGCCTCTAAGCAACCGAAATTTAAAGCTGGAAGCCCTTTAAAAGACGCAGTTAACAATTAATTAAAAATTTATAATTTTAGAAAGGCGTCTTATTCAAGACGTCTTTTTTATTAAACACTTTTGTTTAATGGACATCTTTTCTTCAATAACTTTCCCGTTAAAATAACTCAATATTTCGTTTTTTTTACTGAATAAATTGATTAGCTCTCTATCATTTAATAAAAAATATGGATTTTTTGGTGAACCGTATTTTTCGTTGCCAACTGAAAAAGTTTCATAAAATAAATACCCACCATTTTTTAACAAATTAATTAATTTTTTGATTTTAGGTCTGTACAAATAATTCACAACTATGACGAAGTCATAATATTTTTCTTTTAAAGGCCAATTTTGACTTGTTTCAAGATCAAAACAGACTGTATTAATATGCTCAAAATGATTGTACTGAACTAATTTCATGCTATCTTTATCTATGGCTGTTATCTTTCTATTTTTTCCAGCTAAATGAATGCTATTTCTTCCATTCCCACTTGCAAAATCTAATATTTGGATTTTTCCTTTGGGGGCTAGTAGTTTAATTTGTTCTATTATCCAAGTTGTTGGCTGTCTATTTATTTTCGATTTCAACATTAGTCCTTTATATTTAATCAATACAGATTATAGAAAAATAAATAAGTTCATAGTTGTCAACTTTATTAAAATTACGTATAAACTTAGATGAAATGGGCGGTTAGCTCAGTTGGTAGAGCATCTCGTTTACACCGAGAATGTCGGCGGTTCGAGACCGTCACCGCCCACCATTTTAACTATAAAAATTTTCAATCTATAATTATTTACATCATACAAATTATTCATTATTTTTAATATGAAATTTTATTTTCTCTTTGGAGATACTATATGCAAAATATTACTAAACCTGTTTGTTTAATTACTGGTCTTGGGGAGGGCACTGGTGGTTTTACAGCTAGACGCTTCGCTAAAGCAGGTTATAGAATTGCAATGATAGCTAGATCTAGTGAAAGGTTAATTAAATTTGAACAAGAATTACCATACTCCAAAGGTTATGTCTGTGACGTATCTGACTTAACTGTATTAGAAAACACATGTAAAAAAATAAAAGATGAAATGGGTTCTCCAGAAGTATTAATTCATAATGCAGTTAGAGGAAACTTTGAATATTTACTTAACGGAAAACCAGAATGGTTAGAAATAAACTTTCGAATTAATACAACCTCCCTTATGTACTTGGCTCATTTTTTGATACCAGATATGTTAAAAAATAAAAAGGGTGTAATTATAGTCACAGGAAATACTGCTGCACACAGGGGGGTTGCTATGACACCATATTTTGCACCTACTAAGGCAGCTCAAAGGATTTTAGCACAATCTTTAGCTCGCGATTTTGGCCCAAAGGGTATTCACGTATCATATGTAACTATAGACGCATCAATTAATACTCCATGGACGAGAAGCAGGATCGAACACCAAAAAAATAAAGATGAAATAGAATTTTCACAACCTGAAGATATTGCAGAAGAAATTTATAGAATATCACAACAAAAACGCTCTGCTTGGTCATTTGACGTAGAACTAAGGCCTGATATAGAAAAATGGTAAGTTAACCTACAAAAGCTTTTTCTAAAACAAATTCTGCAGGGTTATTATTTGCCCCTTCTTGCATATTATGTTTTACCATTATAGCCTTTAGATCATTGTTAAGCCCCATTGATCCGCAAAACATAAATCTGTCACCAGAAGATATATTTTCAATGTTAAGGTCATTAAAAATTTTATTTGTACTAATTAATTCTGTTATTCTTCCTTTATTCGTAAAATTTTCCCTTGTAGTAGAATGATAACTTATTAATTTATTTTCAATAAAGTTTTTAATAATTTCGTCATCGTTACTTTCATTAATTATTTCCTGGCTATAAGCTAGTTCAGGAACAGTTCTGCAGGTATGAGTTACGACTACTGTCTCAAATTTTTCATACGTTTCTGGCTCTCTTATAAGTGATGCAAAGGGTGCAAAACCAGTTCCAGAGGAGAGTAAAAATAATCTTTTGCCAGGCTTTAATGCGTCCAAAACTAATGTACCAGTAGATTTAGGCATCATAATTATTTCATCATTTATCTTAATATTCTTTAATTTTGATGTTAAGGGACCATCTTTAACTATAATTGAATAAAACTCTAATTCTTCTGACCAACTTGGTGAGGCGATTGAATAAGCCCTTAATATTGGCTTATCATTTTCATTTGGCAAGCCGATCATTACAAATTCACCAGACCTAAATTTAAAACTTTGTGGTCTTTGAATA
>QBZG01000043.1 GCA_003282435.1 SAR116 cluster bacterium AG-335-B03 | reverse complement strand
TGTCTTTTGGTAATTTCATTTAGTGTATTTGTTACAAATTCTCTATTAGACACACGATCTGCATTTGTCTTAAATTTCGGATCTTCTATTAATTGTTGATCTCCAGACAACTTACAAAATCTTTCAAATGTAGGATCATTACCAATTGATAAAACAATATAACCATCTGATGTTGGCATAACTTGATAAGGAACAATATTTGGATGTTGATTACCTAATCTATCTGGATTTTTATTAGTAGATAAATAATTCATACCTTGATTTGCTAACCATGCAACATGAGTATCTAACATCCCAATATCTATAAACTGACCTTCACCTGTATTTATTTGATGCCGGACAGCTGCTAATATCCCAACAGAAGCAAACATACCTGCCATTAGATCTCCGATCGGAACTCCAACTTTCATAGGCTCACCGTCTGGCTCTCCTGTTAAAGCCATTACACCACCCATTGCTTGAATTAATCCGTCGTATCCTGGTCTGGATGCATATGGCCCAGTCTGTCCAAAGCCAGTAATAGAACAATATATTAACTTTGGAAAATCTGATTTTAAATTATTATATCCAAGTCCGTATTTTTCTAAGGTACCTGTTTTAAAGTTTTCAACTAAAATATCACATTCAGATAATAATTTTTTAACTAAGCCCTGACCTTCTTTTGTACTAAGATTGATCGTAATTGATCTTTTGTTTCTATTAGCGCCACAAAAATACGCGCTAAGGTCTGTCTCTTCGCCATAATCATTTCTTACAAAAGGTGGAGCAAATCCTCTAGTATCGTCGCCACCTCCAGGTCTTTCAACTTTAATTATATCAGCCCCTAAATCTCCTAGCATTTGGGTACAATATGGACCAGCTAATACCCTAGTTAAATCTAGCACTTTAATACCCTTTAATGAATTATTCATATTTTAATCTCTTATTGTGTTTTAATTTTTATTGTCTGGCTTGAAATATATACAAACTAAGTGAAATATGCATTGTTTTAATTAAATATTAGATTTACTAGAACTAAATTAATTTTAATGTATATTTTTAACTTCTTAAGTATTTATTACCAACCGACCTTTCATGAGATATAAATGACAAAATTAGAAATTAATAAACCAAAATTTGGTGAATTAACTCAGATAGCTACTGATTTATATTGGGCACATTTCGAGCTGCCCTTTAGACTAAACCATGTAAATCTATTTCTTATGGATACTCCTAAAGGTTTTTTAATTTTAGACGCAGGTTTAAAATCAGATCACTCAGAAGAACATTGGAAGGCATTAATTAATGGACCACTTAAATCAAAAAAGTTTGCCGGATTATTAATTACTCATTATCACCCTGATCACATTGGAATGGCCGGGTGGCTTCAAAATAAATTAAACATAAAATGTTACACTAGTGAAAAAGAACTTTTTACTGCAAAAACATTTCGTTCAATGCCAGATGATAAATATGCTGATATCTTCAGAAATGTTTTTGTCAGGGCTGGTATGAGTGAAGAAGATATTATTGCAAAGGGACCAGCCACAAGACTTTATAAAAATAGAGTTTATGAACTTCCAGAATTTGAAATTATTAAATCTGGACATGAAATTGAATCAAATGACGGTAATTGGTTAGTAAGAACTGACTCAGGTCATTCACCAGAACATATTTCATTATTGGACAAAAAAAGACAGTTATACCTCTCAGGAGATTTTTTATTACCTCGTATATCTCCCAACATTTCTGATAATTTTTTTGATCCTCTTGATGATAGACTAGGAGGATATTTTAAATACTTAAATCAAATTCAAGTAATTGGTTCTGATACAAAAGTTTTTCCTTGTCATGATTGGCCTTTCATTGACGGTTCAAAACGGGCTCAAGATTTAATCAAACACCATAATCATAGACTTAGATTAATTTTAAATGAGTTAGAAAATCGAAGTATTACAATTATGGACTCAATTGAAATTATCTTTGACAGAAAAATTGGTGACGAACAAATGCATTTTGCAATTGGAGAAGCAAGAGCACACTTAATTCATTTAGATGTAACTGGACAAGCTAAAAGTGAAGCGGATGATAGAGGTACAGTTTATTATACTTGTTTGTAATTGATTCATAAAAATAATTTTTTTGGGGATCATTACGATACTGAAATGTATGTAAATTAATCATTACGAGTTAATTAGTATTTAAAGTGATTAATAAATAGACCTTTAACACATTTACATGTTGCAATTTGTGATATAGGAAAAATTCATATTAAAAAGGCATAACATAAATTTTTAAATCTATCAATGAAAGGAATATTTATGTTATTTAATTTAACTAAAAGATTAACATTAGTTATGTTTGCTCTTTTTTTGGGAAACAGCGCTTTAGCCGATGGTCACGGTAAAATTAAAATCGGTATTTTACATTCGTTATCAGGTACTATGGCTATTTCTGAAACAACACTTAAAGATACAATGTTAATGCTAATTGATGAACAAAACAAAAAAGGAGGTATTTTAGGAAAAAAATTAGAACCTGTGGTAGTTGATCCTGCATCTAATTGGCCGTTATTTGCCGAAAAAGCTAGAGAACTATTAACTGTATCTAAAGTTGATGTTATGTTTGGTTGTTGGACTTCAGTTTCCAGAAAATCAGCATTACCAGTACTTGAAGAATTAAATGGATTGTTGTTTTATCCCGTACAATATGAAGGTGAAGAAAGTTCAAAAAATGTTTTTTACACTGGCGCTGCACCTAATCAACAAGCAATACCCGCAACCGATTATTATTTAGAAGAATTAGGTGTCAAAAAATTTGCATTGCTTGGAACTGACTATGTATATCCAAGAACAACTAATAAAATCTTAAAGCAATATCTTATTGACAAAGGAATTCCTGAATCAGACATTTTTGTAAACTATACACCATTTGGTCACTCAGATTGGTCTAAAATAGTTGCTGATGTGGTTGGCCTTGGTGCAGACGGTAAAAAAGTTGGTGTTATTTCAACTATCAACGGTGACGCCAATATAGGTTTTTACAAAGAACTTGCTGCTGCTGGTATTAAAGCTGATGATATTCCAGTTGTTGCATTTTCTGTTGGTGAAGAAGAATTATCTGGTCTTGATACTAAAAATTTGGTTGGTCATCTTGCCGCGTGGAATTATTTTCAATCAGCCGAGTCTGATTTGAATACTGATTTTATTAAACAATGGAAATCTACAATGGGTGATAAGAGAGTTACTAATGATCCGATGGAAGCTCATGTAATTGGATTTAAAATGTATGTAAAAGCAGTTGAAAAAGCTGGCACGACAGATGTAGATGCTGTAAGAAAAGCTATGTATGGCATGAAAGTACCAAACTTGACTGGTGGAATGGCTGAAATGTTGCCTAATCATCACCTTTCAAAACCTGTACTAATTGGTGAAATACAAGCGGATGGGCAATTTGACATTATTAGTCAGACTAAAGAAGTACCTGGCGACGCTTGGACTGATTATTTAGCTGAGTCAAAACCTCTAGTCTCTGATTGGAAATCTTTAGGTTGCGGCATGTATAATAAAGACACTAAAACTTGCGTACAAATGAAATCTAATTATTAATATATAATTTAAATTATTCTGTAGAGTTTTCTTTAAAGCTCTACAGTGGAAATTAAAATGAATTCTTTTTTAAAATTAATCTTCCAACTTTTTTTCGTTTTAATTTTTTCTAACCCTCTATATTCATCAGAATCTAATAATCTAGAAAAAGTTTTAAATATAAATTTCAAACTTATTATAAAAAGTTCTTCAAGAACTATTGAGCCTGTAATTGAAGATTTATTAAGTACCAAATCACCTAACCTTGAAGAATTTCTCAAAAGCTGGAAAAATAAAGAATTATATTATGTCAAAAAATCGAAGCTTATAGCGATTTTAAAGCAAAAAAACTCTAATGGTTACGAACTATTACAGTTTTCAAACAAAACTAGTCTGGGTTTCTTTAAAAAGAAAGAAATAAAAGTTATTAAGCCAAATAGTGGTGTTAGATCAAAAATATCTAATGCTCTTATTGGTTTTCAACTATTAAATGACGATCCTAATGTTAGATCAACAAGTTTAGAAACACTTACAAGAAAATTCAATCCAAAATATTTAATACCCTTAAAGAACGCTCTAGAAAAAGAAAATAATCCAGATTTAAAAAAAAGAAT
>QBZG01000042.1 GCA_003282435.1 SAR116 cluster bacterium AG-335-B03 | reverse complement strand
CCCAAGTCAGGAATCTTGGTACAATCGGGGGAAATGTGGCTAATGGTGATCCAGCGAATGATATGCCTGGCTTAATGCAACTACTTGACGCTACTTATAAATTAAGTGGTTCTAGTGGTGTTCGCGATGTCAAAGCAAGAGAATTTTATGAAGGAGCTTATTTTACTGTTAGGGAAGATGATGAAATTCTTATTTCAATTTCCTTTGACGCTCCATCAGGTGGGTATGCCTATGAAAAACAAAAAAGAAAAATTGGTGATTACGCAACTGCAGCAGCGGGAGTAATATTAAAAGTTGAAAATAATATGTGTTCAAGCGCTTCTATAGCATTAACTAATTTATCAGACACTCCAGTATATTGTGATAAAGCCGTAGATATAATTCTTGGAAAAGAAATTGATAACAACATATTAAATCAAGTCACAGAAGCTTGTGTAGAGCAAAGTGATCCTGTAGCTGATCAAAGAGGACCAGTTGAATTTAAGAAATATGTAGCTGGTATTGTAATTAAAAAGGCTCTTACAAGAGCTATTGAACGAACCTAATTAAGGGGAAAGATATGGAAAAAATTAATGTTACCATGACAGTCAATGGCAAAGATGAGACATTGTCAGTTGAGCCGAGAACACTTTTGGTGCACGCTCTTAGAGAGCACTTAGATTACACTGGTGCTCATATAGGATGCTCTTCGTCTCATTGTGGCGCTTGCACCATTGATATGAATGGAAAATCAGTTAAATCTTGTACAGTATTTGCTCCTCAAGCAGATGGTGCTAAGATTTTGACAGTTGAAGGTATAGGTTCTCCTGACAAACTTCATGCTATACAAGAAATGTTTAAAGAGCATCATGGTTTACAATGTGGATATTGCACACCTGGAATGATTATGAGGTCTTATAGGTTTTTACAAGAGAACCCTAATCCTACAGAAGAAGAGGTTAGATTTGGTATTTCAGGAAACTTGTGTCGATGTACTGGATACCAAAATATAGTTAAATCAATAATGGCAGCCGCAGATAAAATAAGAGATGAAGCAAACATTGAGAAAAAGGAAATAGCATAATGGATGACGTAAAAATACCATCAAGTGAAGAAAGAAAAAGTGCATTAAGTGGTCTTGGAACTTCAAGAAAAAGAGTTGAAGATGCTAGGTTTACTCAAGGTAAAGGTAATTATGTTGACGATATAAAGTTAAAAGGAATGCTTTTTGGTGATTTTGTAAGATCACCAATGGCACATGCTCGAGTAAAGAATATCGATACAAGCGCTGCTCTGGCCTTGCCTGGTGTACATGCGGTGCTTACAGCAGCTGATTTAGAGCCATTAGGTTTACATTGGATGCCAACCCTTGCAGGTGACAAACAAATGGTTCTTGCAGATGGTAAAGTTCTCTTTCAAGGGCAAGAGGTAGCATTTGTTGTTGGAGACGACAGATATGCTGTAGCCGATGGTGTTTCCCTAGTCGAAGTTGAATATGAGGAGTTGCCAGTAGTAACTGATCCTTTTAAAGCTGAATTAAAAGATGCACCTACATTAAGAGAAGATATTGCAGATCAGAAAGAAGGTGCACATGGAGCTAGAAGGCACCCAAATCACATTTTTACATGGGAAGCAGGTGAAAAAGAAGAAACTAATAAAGTATTAGAAGAAGCTGAAGTTGTTGCTGATGAGATGGTTTATTATCATAGGACACATCCATGTCCTCTTGAGACTTGCGGTTGTGTTGCTTCTATGGATAAAGTTAATGGTAAACTTACAGTATGGGGTACTTTTCAAGCCCCACATGCCGTAAGAACGGTAGCGTCGTTAATTTCAAGTATTCCAGAGCATAACATCAGAATTATTTCTCCAGATATTGGTGGAGGATTTGGAAATAAAGTTGGTGTTTATCCAGGTTATGTTTGTTCAATTGTTGCATCAATTGTAACTGGTGTTCCAATCAAGTGGGTTGAAGACAGAATGGATAACTTAATGGCTACTGCGTTTGCAAGAGATTATTGGATGCATGGTAAGATATCAGCAACAAAAGAAGGAAAAATTACTGGTTTATGGTGTCATACTACAGCTGATCACGGAGCATTTGATGCATGTGCTGATCCCACAAAGTTTCCAGCTGGATTTATGAACATTTGTACTGGTTCATATGATATTCCAGTTGCTTATTTAGCTGTTGATGGTGTTTATACAAACAAGGCACCTGGTGGCGTAGCATACAGGTGCTCTTTTAGAGTAACTGAAGCTTCTTATTTTATAGAAAGAATGATTGAGGTGCTTGCACAGAAACTTGGAATGGATTCTGCTGAACTACGCTCTAAGAATTTTATTAAAAAAGAGCAATTCCCTTATACATCAGCTCTTGGTTGGGAATATGATTCAGGCGATTATCATCAAGCTTGGGAAAAAGCTATGAAATCAGTTAACTATAAACAATTGAGAGAAGATCAAGCAAAACAGTTACAATCATTTAAAGATGGTAAATCAAGAAAGTTGATGGGTATTGGTCTTAGTCACTTTACTGAGATAGTAGGGGCTGGTCCCGTAAAAAATTGTGATATCCTTGGTTTAGGAATGTTTGATGCTTGTGAAATAAGAATTCATCCAACAGGTTCAGCAATTGCAAGATTAGGAACCATATCACAAGGTCAAGGTCATGCCACTACATTTGCTCAAATATTAGCATCTGAAATTGGTATTCCAGCCTCTGACATTACATTAGAAGAAGGTGATACAGATACCGCTCCATATGGACTAGGGACTTATGGATCTCGTTCTACACCAGTTGCTGGAGCAGCAACTGCCATGGCTGGTAGAAAAATAAGAGCAAAGGCACAAATGATTGCAGCTTATTTGCTAGAAGTTCACGACGACGATTTAGAATGGGATGTTGATAGATTTTCAGTCAAAGGTGCACCTGAAAAATTCAAAACTATGAAAGAGATTGCATTCGCTTCTTATAATCAGGCCATACCTGGTGTAGAACCCGGTTTAGAAGCCGTTAGTTATTATGATCCACCGAATATGACTTATCCAAACGGAGCCTATGTAGTAGTCATGGAAATTGATGTAGACACCGGGGTTAGTGAAATTAAACAGGTTTACGCTCTTGACGATTGCGGTACTCGAATAAATCCAATGATTATCGAAGGTCAGGTTCACGGTGGATTAACAGAAGCTCTAGCCATATCTATGGGACAGGAAATTGCTTATGATGAGCAAGGTAATGTCATGACAGGTACGTTGATGGACTTTTTTATTCCAACTGCTTGGGAAACACCAAACTACGAAACTGATTATACAGAAACACCAAGTCCGCATCATCCTATAGGTGCAAAGGGTGTAGGTGAAAGTCCTAATGTTGGTGGAGTGTCTGCTTTTTCAAATGCTGTACATGACGCCTTTAAACCATTTGGACTAACTCAGGCTCACATGCCTCATGATCATTGGAGAGTTTGGAAGATTGCTAAAGATCTTGGACTTCATAGTTAGTCTAGCTGATAAACAAAAATGCAATGGCAAGATATTAAGAAGTATCTATATGATCTAGATTATATAGCATCAGATGAACTAGCTATGAGTATTCATATTGCTTCTAGTCTTGGCAGACCCCTATTATTGGAAGGTGAGGCAGGTATTGGAAAAACTGCCCTCGCCATTGCTTTATCTAAATTGCATGAAACTAGTCTTATAAGATTACAATGTTACGAAGGTCTTGATTCTACCTCAACAATTTATGAATGGAATTATCAAAAACAATTACTTGCAATTCGTTCTAACGAAACCAAAAGTAACAATGAAATAGATATTGATAACCATATATTTTCTAGAGATTTTCTTTTGGAAAGACCTTTATTAAAGGCAATAACTCAAAAGAAATCACCTATCCTTCTTATTGATGAAATCGACAGAGCTGACGAAGAGTTTGAAGCGTATCTTTTAGAAATTTTGTCGGAGTTTCAAGTGTCTATACCTGAATTTGGTACGATAAAAGCTGTATCAAAGCCAATTGTAATTATAACGTCTAACAGTACTAGAGATTTGTCTGATGCTTTAAGAAGAAGGTGCATTTATAATTATGTATACTACCCAAAAAAAGAACTTGAGCTTCAAATATTGCAAAAAAAAATGCCGGACATTGAATTAGAATTATCAAAACAAATTGTTAGCTTTGTCCAAAATTTAAGAATGGAAGATTTAGAAAAAAAACCTGGTATTGCAGAAACTTTAGACTGGGCTGCCGCTATATCAGGATTGGGATTAAAGGATTTATCTGAAAATCATGAAATCTTACATTCAACTTTGGTCTGTTTGTTAAAAACTGAAGCTGACAAGGCAATTATTT
>QBZG01000041.1 GCA_003282435.1 SAR116 cluster bacterium AG-335-B03 | reverse complement strand
ATTCTTCTTTTAAGCTTTTAGATGCATTAGAAAAAGAGAACTTGTTAAGAGAGATAGGCGTTAATTATTTAATTATAATTGAGTTTAATGAAGAATTAAAAAATTGTAGTGCAAATGACTTTTTATCCAAAATATTAAATGAAACTTTCAAAGTAACTAAAATGTTTGCAGGATCTAATTTTAGATTTGGAAAAAATAGGAAAGGTACGATTGAAGGAAATAGAAATTTTGCTAGTAAATTAGGTTTGGAAATTATAGCTGTGGACTTAAAACAAACACATTCTATAAAAGGTAAAGAATTAGAAATTATAAGCTCTCAAACAATAAGAAAATTAATTCAAGATGGACAGTTGAATATAGCAAATTCTCTACTTGGAAGAAATTGGTGCATTACAGGTGTTGTGGAACAAGGTAAGCAACAAGGGAGAGAAATTGGTTTTCCAACAGCAAACTTAGATATAAAAAAATTTTTAAAACCGCCACTTGGAGTTTATGTAACTAGGTTGAAAATCACTGACCAGAAAGAATTAGAAACTTCAAATGACTGGTTGCCATCTATCTCAAATATAGGTACAAGACCAACTGTTTCTGGAGCTTCTATTAATTTAGAAACTCATGTAATTGATTTAAATAATGAAAATCTTGATATAAATCTATATGGTAAAAGAATAAAGGTAGAACTTTTAGAATTTTTAAGATCAGAAACAAAATTTAATTCCTTATCTGAATTAAAAAAACAGATCGAGCTTGATACAAAAATGGCTTATGACTTTCATAAGTTAAAAAATTTATAATTATAAAATTAAAAAAAACAAAAGTTATTTTAGAAGTAACAATAAATTGACTGACATAGAGAAAGTTATATGACTGATTATAAAGATACCGTTTACTTACCAAAAACAGATTTTTCTATGAGAGCTGGTTTGCCAAATAAGGAACCACAAATATTAAAAATATGGGAAGATACAAAGTTATTTAAGAAACTTAGAGAACAAAGAAAGAATTCTAAGCCATTTATACTTCATGACGGTCCACCTTATGCTAATGGTAATTTACATATAGGACATGCCCTAAATAAAATTATCAAAGACGTAATTAATAGATCACAGTCAATGCTTGGTAAAAATGCCAATTATGTTCCTGGTTGGGATTGTCATGGGTTGCCAATTGAGTGGAAAATAGAGGAAAATTATAGAAAAAAGAAAAAAAATAAAGACGATATTCCAGTTGTAGAGTTTAGAAAAGAATGTCGTGATTTTGCCTCTAAGTGGATGGACATTCAATCAGAAGAATTTCAAAGATTAGGTGTTTACGGTGATTGGGAAGACCCATATTCAACAATGAAATATGAATCTGAAGCCATTATTATGTCTGAAATTGGTAAGTTTCTGATGAATGGAAGTTTATATAGAGGTGTCAAACCTGTAATGTGGTCACCTGTAGAGAAAACTGCTCTTGCTGAAGCTGAAATTGAATACCATGACCATGTCAGCACTACAATATTTGCCAGATTTCCAATTAAAAAAGCCCCTATAGAAATACTTGACGATTATGAAATCATAATTTGGACAACAACTCCTTGGACGATGCCTGGTAATAGAGCTGTCGCTTATGGAAAGGACATAGATTACACTCTATTAGAAATTACTAGTGTTAGTGAAAATTCACTAGCCAAAATTGGCGACAAAATAGTAGTGGCCACCCAATTGCTAGAAGAAGCGATAAAAGAGCTTTATATATTAGACTATAACGTTTCTAAGAAATTAAAAGGGAGTGAATTCGAAGGATCAATTTTAGCTCATCCATTGAATGGGTACGGTTATGATCACGATGTTCTTTTGCTAGAGGCTGATTTTGTTACGACTGACCAAGGTACAGGGTTTGTTCATATTGCACCTGGACATGGGGCAGATGATTTTGAATTAGGAAAAAAACATAATTTGCCAATACCTGAAACTGTTTCTGATAATGGAATATTATTGAATGAATTACCTCTATTAGGTGGATTACGTGTTTTAAAAGATAATGAAAAAATTGCGGATATAATGTCTGAGCATAATGCTCTAATTGGAAGAGGCACTTTAAACCATTCATATCCACATAGTTGGAGATCAAAGGCACCTCTGGTTTTTAGAACTACACCCCAATGGTTTATTTCAATGAAAACCAATAATTTAAGAGATACTGCTCTTAAGGCTTTATCAGAAACTAATTTCTTTCCTCCTCAAGGTGAAAATAGACTTACAAAAATGATAGAGGATAGACCTGATTGGTGTATTTCAAGGCAAAGAGCATGGGGTGTTCCATTAGCTATTTTTGTAAATAAAAAAACACAAGAACCTCTTAGGGATCAAGAAGTTCTTGATAGAGTTGTTGAGGCATTTAAAAAAGACGGAGCTGATGCTTGGTTTCAAAAACCATCTTCATATTTTCTAGGTTCAAAATATAAGACTGAAGATTATGAAGCCGTAACTGATATTGCTGATGTTTGGTTTGATTCTGGTTCAACTCATTCATTTGTCTTAGAAGAGCGAAATGATTTATTTTGGCCTGCATCTTTATATCTTGAAGGAACGGATCAGCATAGAGGATGGTTTCATTCTTCTTTGTTGGAAAGTTGTGGAACTCGTGGAAGGGCACCTTATGATGCCGTATTAACACATGGCTTTGTTTTAGATCAGCAAGGCCGAAAGATGTCTAAATCTTTAGGTAACATAACTGCACCCCAAAAAGTAATTAATCAGTTTGGAGCTGATATATTACGTTTGTGGGTTGTTGGCTCAGATTATTATGACGATCTAAGAATTGGAAAAGAGATACTTATTCGACACTCCGATCATTATAGAAGACTAAGGAATACTCTTAGATATCTTTTAGGTGCTTTGAATGGATTTGAGGATGACGAAAAGATTACCTTTAGTGAAATGCCAGAATTAGAGCAATGGGTTTTACATAGAATATCTGAGTTAAGTAAAAAAATAGAAGAAAATACAGAAAACTTTAATCTGCATGATATTTATTTAGACATACACAATTTTTGTACGGTTGATTTGTCGGCTTTTTATTTTGATATTAGAAAAGATACTTTATATTGCGAAGAATTAAAGGGAATAGAAAGAAGGTCTTGTAGGACTGTAATGGATATTTTGTTCAAATCACTTACTACTTGGCTTGCTCCAATTATATGTTTTACCGCTGAAGAAGCATGGCAAAGTAGATATAATGATCAAGAGAACTCTGTTCATCTCCAAACTTACTTTAAGCCAAAAGAAGATTGGCAAAATGATTTAATTGGAAATAAATGGTCAGAGATAAGGGAATTAAGATCTGTAGTAACAACTGCTATTGAAGAAAAAAGAAAAGAGGGGTTATTAGGGTCAAGCCTTCAGGCAAAGGTTATTATTGAGGCTAATAATGAGGCTTATAAGAAGCTTGAAGGTGTTAATTTACCAGAAATATTTATTTGTTCTGATGTTGAAATAAATCTTAACAAAAATTTGTCTGAACCTACAATCAATGTTCAAGTAGAACTTGCATCTGGGGGCAAATGTTTGAGGTGTTGGAAGGTTGTTAATGAGGTGAAAGACGATATTGAAGTATGTTACAGATGCACAAGTGTTTTACAAAAATAGTTAAATGAAAAAAAATATTGGTATTTTTAATCTTTTATTAATTTTGATAACCTTCATTTTTCTTGATTATGCTACTAAATTATGGGCTATTGAAAACCTTTTTATTAAATACCAGTCAATAAAATTAACTTCATTTCTTTCTATGACCCCAGTTTGGAATAGTGGGATCTCTTTTGGGTTTTTTCAGGGCTCTGGAGAAATAGGTAGATATGGTTTCACTATATTTGCTTTTTTGGTGAGTATATGGTTAATTTTTTCTTCTTTCAAAATGCCAAGATATTCTTCATTGGGATTTATTTTAATTGCAAGTGGAGCAATTGGTAATGCAATTGATAGAATAATTTACGGTAAGGTCGTTGACTTTATAGACTTTTATATTGACGATTTACACTGGCCAGCTTTTAATCTTGCTGATACAATAATTTTTATTGGTGCTTTTTTATTTCTTTTTAATCAATTTTTTACTGCTGAAAGTTCTTACTATGAAAAATAAATTTATAAAGATATTTGTTTTTTTATTACCCTTAACAACGTCAATGTCTAGTTGCTCTGATTTTCGAAAAGCTGTAGGTAAAGAAAAGGTTATACCAGATGAATTTTCTGTAGTTTTTACACCATCACTTATTGTGCCGCCAGGTTATAAAATAGATCCTGAAGTTCTTAAAAATAATGACGCAGAAGAGAATAAAAATGATTTTAACCTTACTAATGAAATTAATATGGAAAATAAGAGCGAAGCGAATAGTTTTAGTGAG
>QBZG01000040.1 GCA_003282435.1 SAR116 cluster bacterium AG-335-B03 | reverse complement strand
GTTCCAAAGGACGCACTTAAAATTATTTGAACATTTTTACTGAACATTTTTTTACAAAATTATCCATTTTTTTATTAATTACTGAAGTTTCTTTTCCTGCAGTATATATCATAACCTCATCAAGGTTTAATCCCCTAGACATATTACTAGCAATACAACCACAGTATTCAAATTGTGCGGCAAGTGTAATACCCTCAGCACCTTCTTCCATACAACCAACTAAAAGTTCAGTAAGTATTTGTCACTCAGTCACTTGAGATTGTACTTGAGAAGAAATCTGGCAGAAAAAAAATATAAAACAAATAAATAGTTTGTATTTCATGTATTTAGAGAAACACACTTATATTTATTTTACAAGTTTCAAATAGAACTTAGTGCGTCCTTTTGAAGTTATTCCACCGTGACTGATTTTGCTAAGTTCCTTGGTTGATCTATATCCGTACCTCTTTCCTTGGCAACGTGATAAGCTAACAACTGAGCAGGAATAGACATCAATAAGGGAGACAATAAAGATTTAAATTCATTTTCAAATTTAGCTATTTCAACTGTAAAATGTGCAAAAGTGGCTTTATCAATACATTTTTTATCCGCAATTAAAATAATTTTTGCTCCTCTAGAATAAGCTTCTTGTAAATTGCTGATAGCTTTGTCTTCATTACCGTCTGATACTAAAAACATTATAACTGGAACATTATCTTCTATGAGTGCAATTGGACCATGTTTCATTTCACCTGAAGCAAATCCCTCTGCGTGAATATAGCTTATTTCTTTTAATTTTAATGCACCTTCCAGAGCTAAAGGATACAAAATACCCCTTCCTAGAAAAATTACACTCTTTGCATTTTTTATGTTTTTAGCAATTAATTTAATTTGATTTTCTGTTTCCAACATATTAGCAATAGCACTAGGTAACAAATTCATAAATTGACATTTTTTTTCAATTTGTGGCGTTTTCAAGTTGTTAAACTTCTTACCTAAACCAACAGCTATTAAAAACAGAATAACAAGTTGTGATGTAAATGATTTTGTACTTGCAACACCTATCTCTGATCCAGCCCTAGTATATAGGCTATAGTCAACTTCTCTATCAATAGTACTGCCTTCTACATTTACAATTGCATTTGTTTTAAGACCTAATTCTTTTCCATACCTCAAAGCCATTAAAGTATCTAAACTTTCCCCAGATTGAGAAATTACTAACATTGAACTTTGACCGAAAATCGATGGTTTTCTATATCTATATTCTGAAGCAAGATCAACAATGACAGGAATATCCGCAATTTGTTCAATCCAATACTTGCCTACCATTCCAGCGTAATAACTAGTACCTGCAGCGCAAATAATTAAAGTTTTTTTATTTTCAAAACCAAATTTATCAAGATCAATCGTTATTTCAGAATTATTTTTAACAAAACTTGATGTGGTTTGAGGTAAGACTACTGGTTGTTCAAATATTTCTTTTTCCATGAAATGCTTATAACCACCTTTTGTAATCAAACCTATTTCAGCTTGAATATTGATTATTTTTCTACTCACTTTTTTTAAATTTTTATCAAAAATACTTATGTTATTACTTCTTAATAATGCATGATCACCATCTTCTAAATAAATTATTCTTTGTGTTAGATGATCTATAGAATGAGCATCAGAACCTATAAAATTTGCATTATCTCCCAACCCTATTGCTAAAGGAGATGAGTTTCTTGAGACAAATAATTGGTTTGGGAAATCTGCACTCATCGCAACAAAAGCAAATGCGCCTTTAATATCTTTAAGCACAAGTCTGCCTGCTTCCAAAAAATCATTGCCCATTTTAATATATTTCATAAATAAATGAGGTAACACCTCAGTATCTGTCTTACTTCTAAAACTATAACCTAGTGATATCAGTTCTTGTTTTAAACTTTCAAAGTTTTCTATTATTCCATTATGTACAACAGCTATTTTGTTCTCACTAGTTAAAGGATGAGCATTTTCAAAACTTATGTTTCCGTGTGTTGCCCATCTTGTGTGACCTAAAGCTATAGAGTTATCAAAATATAATTTTTCTTTGGTTGATATATCTAACTTTCCGATCAAATTTAATAGTTTGCCTTCAGATTTTATTGTTTGTAATAATCCTTGTGAAACAGAAGCAATACCTGCTGAATCATAACCACGATATTCAAGTTTTTTTAGTCCTTCAATAACAAGTTGGCTTGCATTTTCTTTACCTAAAACAGCAACTACACCACACATACTAGCCTCTTTTATAAAATAATTAATAAAGGTATAATTTTGTAAAATTTTTAAGCTTTATATTTACAATGTTAAGAGATATAACACCTTTATGGAAGTTTGTTCAATAATATTAAGTGCTGGAAAAGGTAGTAGGATGTTTTCTGACATTCCTAAACCATTGCACTTAATTTCTGGAAAAACAATGCTTGAGCGAGTAATTGACGCTAATAAGTCAGCAAACATAAAAAAATGTATAATTGTTATCCCTGAAAATTGTGAAGCATTCAAAGGGATTTGTCACGATTTTGAAACCGTAGTTCAAAAAGTACCAAAGGGGACTGGTGATGCTGTTAAAAAAGCTTCTAATTTGCTTAAAAAATTTACAGGTGTGATACTTATATGTTTTGGAGATACACCTTTCTTAACCTCTGAAACTTTTAATAAAGTGATAAAGGCATTTGATAATAAAACTAAACTTGTAATAACTGGCTTTAAAAAATTTGAAAAAAATAACTATGGAAAAATTATTTTCTCAAAAACTAATGACCCTATTGAAATTATAGAGCAAAAGGATGCTGAAGTGAGAAATATACATTCAGAATTCTGTAATGGTGGCGTTATGGCCATTCATAGCTCAATTATTAATCAATTGAACAAAATTCAAGAAAATTTAATTAGTAAAGAGTATTATTTAACTGATCTTGTCAATATTTTAAATAAAGAAAATAAGAAAATATCTTTTATTGAAATTGAAGAGGAGGAAATTATAGGAATCAACAATCAAGTTGATTTGTCAGTCGCAGAAAAAATTTCTCAAAATTTATTAAGACGAGACGCTATGTTAAAAGGTGTTAAGTTAATAGACCCTGAAACTATTTTTATCAATCATGACACTAAATTTGGAAGAGACGTTGTGATACATCCTAATGTTGTTTTTGGCCAAAATGTTATTATTGAAACATCAGTCGAAATCAAATCTTTTTCTCATTTAGAGAAATGTAAAGTAAAATCAGGATCTATAATTGGTCCATTTGCAAGGATAAGAGAAAATAGCGTAATAGGCAAAAACTCTAAAGTTGGTAATTTTGTTGAAATTAAAAAAAGCAAGCTTTCAGAAGATGTGAAAGTGAACCATTTATCATATGTTGGTGACAGTGAAATAGGTTCATCTACAAATATTGGAGCAGGAACAATTACCTGTAACTATGATGGAAAACATAAACAAAAAACTAAAATTGGTAAAAACTCCTTTGTAGGGTCTAACTCAACAATCATCGCTCCAATTAAAATTGGTGAAAATGTTACGATGGGAGCAGGGAGTACTTTCGATAAAGATATACCTAATAATACACTTTCTATTGGGAGAGCTTACCAAATAAACAAAAAGAAAAAATAATAAAAATGACAGTTTAATAACCTCGATCCGATAATCTATTATGCTTAAACAAGCCAGGTGCTAATAAGATTTTGAAATTATTTTCTGACCACCAATTGCTATTTAATTCAATTTCCACATTTTTGAAACCATTAATATTTTTTTTCGATTTAGTTTCTTCTGCCCTTTTTATGATAATTCTTAAATAACTATCACGATCAACTAAAACTGCTAAATTAGCCCAATTTAAAGTTGAGCTCGGTACTAAATAAAACCCATTTGTTAGTTTTTTTATATAATTGGGATGACGAATTTCTGGATTTTGAATTGAGTATATCGAAGTTCCAATTAATTTGTTTGCCTTTTCTGGCCTAAAAAATCTTTTAATATAACAAAAAAAATGGTTCGACCAATATTTTTTGTATTTTACCAGACCTACAAAAGGTTCTCCAGGATCTACCCTGCTTCTTAATCTTACTTGAATTGCATTATGTTTATAAAGTTTATCAATTGATTGTTTAATTTGATAAAATGTAGTTTTTTTGTTCTCAATTAATTCTAGATCATTTTCTAATAACAAGATTGGCCCTTTAGGCATTTGTTTAGCTAATTCTTTGAATCCTCCGAGAATTCCGATATTTTCTCTAATTAAAATAGGCTTATAATTAAACTTTTTAGCTATTTTAATTCCTTCTCCATTATATTCAGGTAAACAAATAAACTTTTTATTTGTTAATTGTGACAGACCATTTTTTTCGTATGAAATAAGTGAGTTTTTTAAACTCTCATACCCTCTCCAACTCAAAATACCAATTGAAAATTGTAGTTCATTCATTTAATAATTTACAAAATTATACTTTAATTTTAACATCATTTAATATTCTCGCTTCAAATTCTCTTAGTCTTTTGTAAACACTTGCTAACTCTATAATAGTTGGCCATGCTTTTAATAAGTATTGCATCGATCCCTCTACTCTTCCAAAGGCTCTAATAATTTGCTGCATAACTCCAAGAGTTACTACACCTGCGACAATCGCAGGTGCCAGAAATACGTATGCTGATAAAACGTTTGCCTGTAAGTATGCCATTCTACCTACATTAAAATATAAATAACGAATATAACTCAAAAAATGAATTGATTTAACATCATCAAATAGCTCTTCTATTCTTTTTGGTCGAACAGAACCATCATCCTCAGCTATAACTAGCAATTTTCTATAAGCTGCTTCTTTTTTTTGTAGATCATATTCTACACCTACTAATCTTAAAATCCAACCAAGAGCTATTAAAAAAATAGTACCACCTAAAGTCCATAATAATGCACCAGTGATCAATCCATATTGCCAATCTCCAAAAAAATAAATTGGTATCCCCACAGAAAGTCCTAATAATATTGGAATAAATTGAAATAGTACCATCATTGACTCTATTAAACTTGTTCCCAAAGATTCCATTATACGTGAGAATTTAATTGTATCTTCTTGGACTCTTTGAGCAGCACCTTCTATCTTGCTAGCTTTGTCATAAACTGAGTGATACCACTCTACCATTGCTGCTCTCCATCTAAACAGATAATGGGCTGTAAAAAAACTTATAACCACATAAACAGCAACGTACAAACCTGCTAAAGATATAAATGAAAATAAACTTTCCCAATATTCTTCTATTGTGATTGCGTTTGGTTTAGCTAACGCTTTTTGTATCATATCATAAAATTTTCCAAACCATTCATTTATCTTGACATCAATTTTAACTTGGACCCATAAGGATGACAAAATAACAAATGATCCTAACCAAGACCATAGAAACCATTTTCTAATTACGAAAAATCTAAACATCTTCTTCCTTACGACGAAAAATTATACATCATAATTTTTTATCATGAATATTGATACTTAATACTATCCC
>QBZG01000039.1 GCA_003282435.1 SAR116 cluster bacterium AG-335-B03 | reverse complement strand
ATGTTAAGTAATGTTAAATTTAATTCAAAAACATTTTAATCTAAATCTTTCTAATACAATTCTAGGTACGCTACTACTTGTATTAACTTATTTGTTTTTTTCAATAATGGAACTAACAGCGAAAGAGTTAGGGCAAAGCTTTAACCCTTTTCAGGTAGTATTTGCAAGGTACCTATCTCAATTAATAATTTTAATAATAATATTTAATAAGAATTCCAAAATACATCTTATGAGCGAGTATCCACTATTACAAGTCTTAAGAGGAGCATTACTCCTAATTACTACTTGTTTTATGTTTACAGGTTTAGCTTATCTACCTTTTGCAGAAAACATTGCCATTTATATGATAGGACCAGTAATTACTACAATTTTAGCATTTTTTATTTTAAAAGAGAAAATCTCTTTTCTTCAAATTATTGTCGTTATTATTGGATTGATTGGCGCAATAATAATAGCAAATCCAAATAGCCAGTCATTTAATTACGCAGTTATATTTCCCTTTTTAGCAGCTTTATGTTTTTCTTTTTTTACTATATCAACAAAATTTCTTAATTCATCTGATACTAATCAGACCACCCTTTTATTTACTGCCATAACTGGTACATTTTTATCAGCCCCATTTATCATTTTTTTTTGGAAATGGCCTGATTTTTATCAAACCATTCTTATGCTCTGCTTAGGTTTATTAGCAACAATTGGTCATTTTTTATTTATAGAAGCTTTAAAAGTAATTAGTGCCTCTTTTGCAGCACCATTTGTATATTTGACTGTACTATTAGCAGCTTTTTGGGGTTATCTTATTTATAATGAAGTTCCAAATCAGAACACTATAATTGGAGCTTTTCTTATTGTAATTGCAGGATTAATAATTACTCAATTAAAAAAAAGAGTTAAAAAATAAAATTATAAAATTAATTATGTGAGAAAAATTTTTGATACAACTTCTTATAAATTCTTTCTTACCCGTCGCACTATTAATATTATTGGGATATGTTTCTGCAAAAAAATTAATATTTAAATTCGAAGATGCTCTGTCAATTATTAAATATATAGGTGTTATAGCGGTACCAGCTCTGACTTTAAAGATGACTGTTTCAATCAGTTTTTCAAATGTTAACTGGCTACTAATTTCAAGCTACATAATATCTGAATTGATTATTTATTTAGCTGCAATATTTATAGCAAAATATTTTTTTGATCTTAAGTGGAATGAATCAATTTTAATTGGAATGGCATCTTCTTTTGCAAACCATTTATTATTTGTCTATCCAATTGCTTTGAATGAATATGGTCCTGAGTTAATTGATCCTATAATAGCTATAATTGGATTTGATGTGGCTTTTCTCGTTGTTAATTTGATAATCTTAGACTTCATAAAATATAAAAATTTAGAATTAAGCCATATAGTTTTCAAGCAATTATCCAATTTACCCTTATTGGCAGTTCTTACAGGCTTATTTATTGTTTTTCTAGATTTTAATTTGCCTCTAAGTATAGAAAGAGCTTTAAATTTTATTTCTGGTTCTGCTGCTCCTTGTGCGCTTTTTGCAGCAGGAATTATACTGTCACAAAAAATTGAAAAAACAGACTTAAAAATATCTAATCTAATTATAGGATTTAAAATTTTATTACATCCATTAATTGCAATATTAGTAATGTGGAATTTAAATGAAATTGAATTTTCTATATCTGAAACCGCTATTATGGTAGCTGCAGCTCCTGTTGGTTTAATGGCCCTAGTTTTTTCAACTCAATATGATGTTAACCCAAATGCAATTACGAGAGCATTACTGATTTCAACATTATTATCAATTATCTCAATACCACTCGTTAGTACTTTGAGCTAAATTAGCTAAATGCCAGCGTCAAACTTAAATCCTATTTTCTCAAATTTTTTAGATAAATTTGGTTCTAATTCATTCATCTCTTTAGCCGCATAAGGAGTAAATGAAATATCATTCATATCATGAACTCCACCAGAAATAATAACCTGTAAAAGACCTTCTTCTTTTCCTACATTAGTAAAAGATCTACAAACGCCTGGTGGTATAGAAATAGTGTCATATTTTGCAAGAGTCAGTTCTTCTGAACCGTCATCATTCCATTTAATTAAAAATTCTCCTTCTAGAACTGTAAAAGTTTCATAAGTTGCAAGATGATTATGAAGACCTGGACCTTGGCCAACAGGACATTTAGCTAAAGTAATAGTTATTCCTCCAGCTCCAGTAATGGGTGCACCTGAATTAATGGGTGTTTTACCTTCTGACGGATCTAAACCAATGACTGAAAGTAGTTTTCTTGCATACACAATGTCTTTGCCAGCTTGAGGAATAGTTTCATCAATCTGAATAGGTAACGGCTCTAAATGCAAAAATCTAGAAATTCTTTTTTCCATAGTTGATTGTGTTAATTTTAATGTTTTCATTTTACTCACTCGCTTTAGACCATTAATAAGTAAACAAATTACCTTAAATTAATTCATCCTCAAAATAAAAAAAGGGCCTAGGGCCCTTTTAATTAGAAGATTTAAAATGGTTTACATAGACTGAAGATTAACTGCAGCTACTTTGCCGTTCTTTCCAGTTTCTAATTCAAAGCTAATTTTAGCTCCGTCATTTAAAGTATTCATACCAGCTGCTTCAACAGCAGAAATATGAACAAAAACGTCCTGGGATCCACCTTCTGGCTCTATAAAGCCAAAACCTTTATTTGGATTAAACCATTTTACTGTACCGTTAGGCATACTTAACTCCTTGTTATTTGCTTAAATTTTAAGCTTTGTTGTTCAATCAAAACACGCTAGACTAGATTGAACATGAAATGAGCAAGTAAGTCGATCGTATTAGTCAATTACTGACTGCCTTCTTAGGCTAAGATAGTTCCAATGCTATATTCTAAATTCTATGATTTAGCAAATAAAAAATCTTTAGAAAATTATTAGTTCCTATTTTTGAGTAATTAAATTATCCAAAGCATTTAAAAACTTACCTTTATCTGCCTTTGTAAAAATTTTGTTTTTACCTTTTAAAAATGGATCAAACGACCTGAGATCAGACATCAAGTCTCTTGTAGCCAATATGTTTCCTATATTTGTATTTGTTAAAACCAGCCCATCATTTTTTAAGACAAACGCACCTTTATCTATGCATTTAGATGCTAATGGAATATCTGAAGTAACAACAATATCGTCAACCTTAACATTGCTGTGTATCCATTTATCCGCTTCATCAGCTCCTTCAGAAACAATAATTAATTTCACCAAGTTATTTTTAAATGGCCTAATCCCTCCATTACAAACCATAAAAACAGTAATATTATGCCGAATTGCAACTTTAGTTATCTCATCTTTAACTGGACATGCATCTGCATCAACATAAATTTTTTTCATAACCTGACTATATTATCTTTGATGATTATTGAAGGTATTAAAGTTTTTAATCGATTTAAAGCTTCTTTTTCTGACAACGCTGGTACAATTGCAAAGCCCGTCATGTTTTCAATATCAATTGCTATGTCTGAATTATTATTTTCACGAAATATATAACAAGTTTTTGGAAGATTAAAAATTAATTTCCATATTGGAACCTTCCTTGGATAACCCAGATATCTACTAACTCTCGATGCATCTATGACAAGTCTCTCAACAGTATTAATTTTTTCTCCTGAAATCACTATGCTTTTCCAATATTTCAACAATTTAATAATCTTTTACAATCTTATACAAAAAAGTTAATATTTTTAAATAATTTAATAAATTTTAAGGGATTTTTTATGCTTTTAGACGTTAGAACATATACATGCAGGCCTGGTACTATTAATGCCCATCTAAAGCTATACAGCGAAAAAGGTAAACCTGTACAATCTAAACACTTAGGCCAACCATTACTTTTTGCCACTACTGAGACAGGTAACCCAAACCAGTACACTCATATTTGGGTATATGAAAATGCAGGAGATCGAGAAAATAAAAGAGCCGCTATGTGGGCAGATCCCGCGTGGGTTAGTTATACAGAGGAAAGTGCAAAACTTGGGGCTTTAGAGGCCCAGCAAAACAAACTTTTAAAACCTGTTGATTTTTATGAATTCGATTTTAAAAACATCTAGTTAAGCCGGTTTTGCAGCTCTATCTAAATACTCATCTCTTCTAGATAAATAAAAAGAATAACTATCTGGGAGATAATCCTTAGCATTTTCTAAGTTAAAATATGTCGCAGCTTTATAAGCCCACTGTGTGTCTGCAAGTAACTCTCTTCCCATAGCCACTAAATCAGCTCTTTTATTTGAAATAATTTCATTCGCTTGATCTGCACTTATAATAGCTCCTACTGCCATTGAGCTTATCTCTGCATCTTTCTTAATTTTTTCAGAATAAGGAACTTGAAAACCAGGGACAATCTTAGATTTATTAAGAACTGGTGAGCCAGTAATACCACCCGAAGAACAATCTATAACATCTACACCAACACTTTTTAGTGATTTTGCCAACTTTATGTTATCATCTAAGTTCGCACCTTGACCTGGAGCATCAATGGATGACAACCTATAAAATAATGGTTTATTATCTGGCCAAACAGACTTGATATCAACAATTATCTCCAGAGCAAATCTGATTCTATTTTCAAAACTTCCTCCATATTGATCATTTCTCTGATTTGAAAGCGGAGAGAAAAAGGAATGTAATAAATAACCATGAGCGCCGTGTATCTCAATAATGTCGAAACCAGCTTTATCAGCTCTTTGAGCAGCTTTTTTAAAATCATCCCTTACTTTATTAATATCCTCAACTGTCATTTCTTTTGGAACAGGTGAACTGTTATTTATAGGAATTGCACTTGGTCCTATGGTTTGCCAAGCGGGTTCTACTTTATCATTTTTAGTAATAGGAGAAGCACCATCCCATGGTCTTAAATAGCTGGCTTTTCTTCCAGCATGAGCTAATTGAATACCACTTAAACAATTGTATTCATTAAATATTTTCGCAATTTTAGATAATCCTTCAACATGACTGTCACTCCAAATACCTGTACACCCATGTCCAATTCTTCCTTCTGGAGATACTCCAGTAGCTTCAACGAAAGCAGCACCTAGTCCTGAAAAAGCAAATCTTGAGTAATGTTGAAAATGCCAATCACTAATAACTCCGTCTTTAGCTTTATATTGGCACATAGGAGACAAAACTATGCGATTTCTAAAGCTTTTGGATTTAATTTTAAATGATGAAAAAAGAGGTACTTCGTTCATTTTTAAGTCTCCAGAAAAATTTATTAATCCTTTATTTTTGGAAAGATCTTAATTTATTTGATCTTTGTAATGCAGAAACCATCATAAAAGAAAGATCAGATCCTGACAATATAAATTTCATTCCGATACTAATATATTCTGACATAAGTTCTTCGTTATATACCCCACCCATTCCTGGGGTCTTGCCATATTTTTTGCATGCATTAATTACTTTTTTATATGCCTCCTTAATTTTTGGATTAGAATAATCTCCTGGAATTCCCATTTCCATACATAAATCGTTAGTACCTATTAAAATAACATCCACACCAGGAACTGCAGCAATACTATCTACATTTTCAATAGCTTCAGGGCTTTCTAACATAATTACAATTAACATATTATCGTTAATTACTGACGCTACTTCTGAAATTGGAGATTGCTTGAAATCTAATTGTGGTAATAATCCTGTCATGGAACGGTGACCTTTAGGAGGGAAAAGACAAAAAGAGACTAATTTTTCAGCAATTTTTGCATTATCGACATGAGGAAAAACTACACCCATAGCCCCACAGTCAAGCACTCTCGTCGCATGATGGTGTGCAAAATCTGGCACTCTTACTATAGGTGTTATGCCGGCATCTTGTGCGGCAACTGAAATCTGTGAAGCAATGTCTATGTCCATACTATTATGTTCCATATCTATGAACAACCAATCATAATCACACGTAGCCATTATTTTACCTATATCTACCGTTCT
>QBZG01000038.1 GCA_003282435.1 SAR116 cluster bacterium AG-335-B03 | reverse complement strand
AAGTTAATGAACAACTACCAGATAATACTAAAATTGCTAAATTTTTGTTATTGTTCAAAGAATTAGAAGCTGATGATGGCGAATTAACAAGGACAAGAAAAGTACGAAGAAGTGTTATTAATACTAGATACAAAGATATTATAAAAGATTTGTATTTAGATAAAGATACGGCTTCTATTAATACTGAGTTTACCCTTGAGGATGGAAGAAAAAGTAAAATCAGCGCAACTATGGAAATTAGGCATTTAATTAAAACAAAAAATTTAAATATTAAAAAATCCCCACCTAAAGTTACAAAATCTAGTAAGGGCAAAAAATAAATGAGTTTAGAAGATTTAAAAAATATACCTTATGGTAAAACAGCGATAGAACTCAAAAATATTTTTCTAGCCTTTGGCGGTGTTAAAGCATTAACGGATGTTTCATTTGAAGTTAAAAAAGGGGAAGTGTTTGCAATTATAGGCCCAAATGGCGCTGGTAAATCTTCAATGTTAAATGTTATTAATGGTTTTTATAAACCTACTAGCGGTACTATAAATTTTGCAGGTACAGATAGAGGTGAAATGGAACCAGAATTTGCGGCCAAAAGCGGTATTGCAAGGACTTTTCAAAATATTGCTCTTTTTAAGGGTATGAGTACACTAGATAATTTAATGACTGGCAGGTTATTAAAACAAAAGCAAAATTTCTTAATGCAAGCGCTTTATTTTGGTCCAGCAGAGAAAGAAGAAGAAGAACATCGTGAAAAAGTTGAAAGAGTGATAGATTTCCTTGACTTACAATCGATTAGACGTACTCCTGTTGGCTCGCTTCCATATGGTTTACAAAAAAGAGTTGAGCTTGGAAGAGCATTGGCTATGGAACCTGAAATACTTTTACTTGATGAACCTATGGCTGGAATGAATGTAGAAGAAAAACAGGATATGAGTAGGTTTGTATTAACAGTCAACAATGAATTGAAAACAACTATAGTTCTAATTGAACATGATATGGGTGTTGTTATGGATATCTCAGACAGAATTGTGGTCTTAGACTATGGAAAAAAAATTGGTTCTGGTTTACCTAATGAAATTAGAAGCAATAAGGCAGTAATCGACGCCTATCTAGGAGTAGCTGACGATGAGTAAGGACTTTGATTTATGAGTGTAGAATTATTAAATTTTATTGAGACTGTACTTAACGGGCTAATGTCTGGGGTAATGTATTCATTAGTTGCTCTCGGTTTTGTTTTGATTTTTAAAGCATCTGGTGTTTTTAATTTTGCTCAAGGTGTCTTTGCTCTTTTTGCTGCGCTTACTCTTGTTGGCTATCAAACAGGTCAAGTTCCGTTTGCTCATTTAATAAATGAGCTTTTTGGAACAAATTATCACAATTGGTATGCATCAATGCCAAATTTTTTAGCTATCATCTTGACTATGGTTACAATGATTGCTCTAGCATGGATTATAGAACGGCTCGTTCTCAAGCATCTTGTAAATCAGGATCCTATAATTTTGTTTATGGCTACAATTGGCTTGGCTTTTGCCCTAGAAGGTGTTGGAGATTTAATGTGGGGTTCCGATGTGAAGGTTTTAGATGTTGGAATACCAAGTGGCGGGTCAGTATGGTTGGAAGAAGCTACAATAGGACTTGCGGCTGAAGGTAGTGATTATTATGGAATGTATATTGACGTTCTGAACGTTTGGGCAACTGTAATTGCTGTGATCTTGGTTATTACATTAGCTCTTTTTTCTCAATATACCAAAACTGGAAGAGCTTTAAGAGCAGTAGCCGATGACCATCAAGCTGCTTTATCAGTTGGTATTTCTCTTAGAACAATTTGGATACTTGTTTGGGCAATTTCAGGGTTCATTGCTATGGTAGCTGGTATTATGTGGGGAACAGAGTCTGGTGTACAATTTTCTCTATCCCTTATTGCATTAAAAGCTTTACCAGTTCTTATATTAGGTGGTTTTACCTCCATTCCAGGTGCAATTATTGGAGGACTATTAATAGGTGTTGGTGAAAAACTAGCTGAAATTTATATTGGTGGATACTTCGAAACAGGAGCATTAGAAAATTGGTTTGCCTATGTTATGGCATTAGTATTTTTATTATTTCGTCCGCAAGGTTTGTTTGGCGATAAAATTATCGAGAGGGTTTAAGTTCTATGCTTTACAAAGAAACTGGTCAGTATAAGTCTACATATAAATCAGACCATGCCATATTTCCTCTCATACAGGACAAAATTGCTTTTAGCACTTTAATGTTCATTGCTTTTTTAATAATTCCATTTGTTATTAATAGTTATTGGGAAAAAGCTATTCTGGTTCCATTCCTAATTTTTTCACTTGCAGCAATAGGTCTGAATATTTTGACGGGATATTGTGGTCAAGTTTCTCTGGGAACAGGTGGGTTTATGGCAGTAGGAGCTTTTTCGACCTACAAAATAATGACTTATTTTCCTGATCTAAATATAATGATCATTGTTCTAATTTCAGGACTTATAACGGCCGCTGTTGGAATTCTCTTTGGATTACCTTCATTACGGATAAAAGGTTTTTACTTAGCTGTTGCTACACTCGCATCTCAATTTTTTCTTGTTTGGCTTTTTAATAAAGTTCCATGGTTTTATAATTACTCTGATACTGGTCAAATAACTGTATCAGAAAGGTTGATGTTTGGTATTCCAGTTACTGGGGCTACCGCTCCTCCGTATGCCACATACTTATTTTGTCTTATTTTAGTAGTTTTACTTGGGTTTGCTGCAAAAAACTTAATTAGAAGCAAAATGGGAAGATCTTGGATGGCCATAAGAGACATGGATATTGCCGCAGAAATTATTGGGGTCCCCCCGCTTAAAACTAAATTATCTGCATTTGCAATAAGTTCTTTTTATATTGGTGTGGCTGGTGCATTGTATTTTGCAGTTTTTCTAGGGGCAATTGAAGTAACAGAGTCATTTGACATAATGACAATTTCATTTCCAGTATTATTTATGATAATTATTGGGGGACTTGGATCTATGCTAGGTTCATTCTTAGGTGCAGCTTTTATTGTTACACTCCCAATTGGTTTAAAATTTATTATGGTTGACTTAGTTGGCCTGTCAGCTGTGACAGCCAAGCATTTTGAAATAACAATCTGGGGATTGTTAATGATTATTTTTCTAATTGTAGAGCCACACGGCCTTGCAAGACTTTGGTCTATCGCGAAAGAAAAGTTAAGACGATGGCCTTTTCCCTACTAAATTGTATTTAGTAGATTATATTAATTTTTTCTCTAAGGGAGGATCTAATGAGAATAAAACAACTTTTGATTGGAATAACAGCTTCTGTTATTGCTATTTCTAGTTATGTAGAAATTGCAATTGCTGATCTAAAATTTCCAATGTTGGTTTACAGAACAGGAGCTTACGCACCTAATGGTATTCCAAACGCTGATGGTTTTGTAGACTACTACAAAATGATTAATGCCAGAGATGGTGGTATCGGTGGTGAGAAAATCTTTCACCCTGAGTGTGAAACTGGTTATAAAACCCAGGTAGGCGTAGAGTGTTACGAAAAAAATAAAAAAGACGCTATGGTTTTCCAACCAATGTCTACAGGTATTACATACCAATTAATTCCTAAAGCAACAGCTGACGGTGTTACTGTTTATTCAACAGGATACGGAAGAACATCTGCTGCTAATGGTAAAGTTTTTAAATGGATATTTAACGCACCTGTTACTTACTGGGATGGAGCTTCAATTGCTGTAAGACATATACTGAAAAATAATTTTGGTAATATTAAAGGTAAGAAAATTGCACTTGTTTACCATAACTCTGCATATGGTAAAGAGCCTATCAGAACTCTACAAACTCTAAGTAAAAAACATGGCTTTAAGCTAATGTTATTACCTGTTGACCATCCTGGACAAGAGCAAAAGGCTACTTGGTTAAAAATACGTAAAGCTAGACCTGATAACGTCCTAATGTGGGGATGGGGTGTGATGAACCAAGTTGCTGTTAAGTCTGCTGCATCTATCAAGTTTCCAATGGATAAATTTATTGGAATTTGGTGGTCTGGTTCTGAAAATGATGTTTTACCAGCTGGACAAGGTGCACATGGTTATAAGTCTCTAACTTTTAATGCTCCTGGAGACTCTTATCAAGTACATAAAGATATCAAGAAATATGTTCATGATAAGGGAGAAGCTTCTGGTGACGGATCTCACTTTGGAACAGTCTTATACAATAGAGGGTTATTCCAAGCAATGGTTCAAGTTGAAGCTGCTGTAGTTGCACAAAAAATTCATGGCACATCAAAGATTACACCTGCTATGTATAGAGATGGTATGGAAGCAGTCAACTTAAGTGCTAAGAGAATGGAAGAATTAGGTTTCAAAGACTTCGCTCCTCCATTTAAAAACACTTGCGAAAACCATGGTGGTAGTGGACTTGCTGCAGTTCAGCAGTGGGATGCTAAAGCTAAAAAGTGGAATATGATTACTGAGTATATGTATGGTGACTCTGACGTAGTTCAAAAGTTAATAGCGGAAGACTCTTCTAAATATGCTGCTGAGCAAAAAATTGCTGAGCGTTGTAACTAAAATAATTGAGAGCCTAATCATATTAGGCTCTCTTTTACATATAGGAAAATAAGATGGATGACATTAAAGTAACTAAAAATAAAAAGTCTAGTACTGTAGAAGATATTTTAATAGTTAATAATATAGAGGTTGTTTACAGCCACGTTATTCTTGTTTTGAAAGGTGTAAGTTTAAAAGTCAAAAAAGGAGGAATAACAGCTTTACTTGGCGGTAATGGTGCTGGCAAAAGTACAACTCTTAAATCCATATCAAATTTATTAGCTTCAGAAAGAGGAGAAGTTACGAAAGGTTCTGTAACATTTAGTAATCAATATATACATGACCTTGATCCGGCCCAATTAGTTAAAAGGGGCGTCATTCAGGTTATGGAAGGAAGACATTGCTTTGAGCATTTAACAGTTGAAGAAAATTTACTTACCGGCGCTTACACTAGAAGTAACAATAAGGAAGTTAAAGATGACTTAGAAAGAGTATACAACTACTTTCCTAGACTTCGAGATAGAAGAACTTCTTTGGCAGGCTACACTTCTGGTGGTGAACAACAAATGATAGCTATTGGAAGAGCTTTGATGGCTCACCCAACAATGATATTACTAGACGAACCTTCGATGGGACTTGCTCCTCAACTTGTTAAACAAATATTTGAAATAGTTGCTGAAATAAATAGAAAAGAAGGTGTAACTATTTTATTAGCAGAACAAAATACTAATGTAGCTCTTCAGTACGCAGAATATGCCTATATTTTAGAAAATGGTCGAGTTGTTATGGAAGGTTCTGCAGAGTCAATGAGAGATAATGAAGACGTAAAAGAATTTTATCTTGGTATTTCTGGAGAAGGACGACAATCATTTAAAGATGTTAAACAATATCGAAGACGTAAAAGATGGTTGTAAGAAAAAATGATAAAAAATAAATTTTTCGATGATTTAGAAATACGTTCTAAAGATGAAAGAATTTCAGATCATTTAAAAAAATTAAATAAATTAATTGAAAAAGCAAAACAAAATAAAAATCAATTACTGAGATTTAATGTTGAAATCGAAGATCTAGATGATCTTAGTCAAATTCCTTTATTAAGAAAATCCGATTTAATTGACAAACAATCTAAGCAACCCCCTTTTGCTGAATTAAATGTAAGTGAAATTAAAGATTTTGCCCATATCTACCGATCTCCTGGGCCGATATATGATTTGGATGGCCATTCACAAAATTGGTGGAGATTTGCCAGGGCATTACATGCAGCTGACTTTAGGTATGGTGATATAGTTCAAAATTGTTTTTCTTACCATTTCACTCCAGCAGGAGCGATGTTTGAAGAAGCTGCAAAAATTTTAAAATGTACAGTTATTCCAGCTGGTGGAGAGAATACAGATATGCAGCTAGAAGTTATGCACGATATCGGAACATCAGCTTATGTCGGTGTACCAGACTTTTTAAAAATAATTTTAGAAAAGGCTGATGAAAAAAAAATATCACTTTCAAAACTTACAAAAGCAATGGTAACTGGTGGACCATTATTTCCACCTGTGGCACAAAATTTCAAAGACCGTAACATTCAAGCGAGACAATGTTATGGAACTGCTGATTTAGGCCTTGTTGCTTATGAAGCTGCTGAAAGTGAAGGAATGGTAATTGATGAAGATGTAATATTAGAAATAGTTAAGCCTGGTACTGGAAAACCTGTAAAAGATGGTGAGGTAGGAGAAGTTGTTGTAACTGTTCTTAATAATTATGAATTACCAATTATTAGATTTGCTACAGGTGATCTATCGGCAATAATGGATGGTGAAAGTATTACTGGTAGAACTAATAAAAGAATTAAAGGTTGGATGGGAAGAGCTGATCAAACCACAAAAGTGAGGGGTATGTTTGTACAACCATCTCAAGTCAATAAAATTCTTGAAAATCTGAAAATTGATAATGAAGCTAGAATCATAATAAGCAGGTCTGATGATAAAGACGAACTACTACTTAAAGTAGAGTCCAACATAACAAACAGCTCAGAAATTGAAACAATGAAACAAAAAATTTCAGATGAAATTAAAAATGTA
>QBZG01000037.1 GCA_003282435.1 SAR116 cluster bacterium AG-335-B03 | reverse complement strand
TTCAAAGCCTGATTTTCTTGGTATTGATTTAGTAGGTTACCAAGCAGATACAATCGTCTGCTCAGATATTTTTGAAAAAGAAATTGGTGGCTCTTCAAAATTAGTTTCATTTGCTAGGCAAGCTAAATTATCAAAAATAATTATTATAGCTGATGATACTAAAATTAACAGAATTGAAATTAAAGATGAATTAGGTGGAGCTGTTAAAAGGATTACAGTTTCGGATTATACAGACCAATATGCATTAGAACTAATTTTTAATACATGTTGTCCTCATATCTCATTTTCTGCTGGAGACACAAAAACCTATGAACTTTTATCACTGGCGAGAAGAGTAGCAATTACTGATGTAACAGTTTTTATAAATGGCCCAACTGGATCGGGCAAAGAAGTTTTAGCTAATTACCTACATGAAAACTCTAATAGAAAAAATGAACCCTTTGTAGCTGTAAACTGTGCTGCTATTCCAGAGAATATGTTAGAGGCAATCCTATTTGGACATGAAAAGGGCGCCTTTACAGGTGCTTCAAATGCAAACAAGGGAATTTTCAGGGCGGCAGATAAAGGTACGTTGCTTTTAGACGAAATTTCTGAAATGCCTTTATCGTTACAAGCAAAATTATTAAGAGTTTTACAAGAAAGGAAGGTTACACCTGTTGGTGGTCAAAGAGATATTGATGTAGATGTAAGAGTTTTGGCAACATCAAATAGAGATATGGCATATGAAGTAAATCAATCGAGGTTTAGAGAAGATTTATACTACAGATTGAACGTATTTCCACTTCAAACACGTAACTTATCTTCGAGGAAAGATGATATTTTACCGATCTCAATAAAAATTTTAGACAAACATAATAATGAAAGCAAAACCACGCCTTACATTACAAGTGATGCAAGAGAGTTGTTATCTAGTCATAACTGGCCAGGAAATGTAAGAGAATTAGAAAACACACTTCAAAGAGCTTTGGTGTTGTGTAAAGACAACATTATTGACGGTAAATCTATAATGATAGATAAATCTTTATCAAATATAACTGAGAATTCATCAGTTGATTCTTTTGCTGATCAATTAGCTTTTGCAAAAGTAACATAAGAGGAAATAGAGTATGCAAGTTTCAAATCAAAATATTAGTAGTTCAAGTCTCCTTCGACAAAATATACTAGAAAAAGCAAATCAAGCATTTTCTGGAGGAGAAAAAGCAGAAGATTTTTCAAAGAAAATTAATGATGCCATTAATTCTGTAGCCGATAGTCAGAATAAAGCTTCAAAAATAACTAAGGATTACGAGCTCGGAAAAGAAACTGATTTAACTAAAGTTATAATGCAACAACAAATATCAAGTATAGCATTTCAAATGACCTTAAATGTTAGAAATAAGGTTTTGAGTTCTTACAAAGATATAATGAATATGCCCGTTTAAATTAATTTTATTAGGAAAAGAAAATGGCAGAAGCAACAACTGAAAATAATTTAACTGGAATGAATCAAGGCACAGGTATTGTGAGCAGAATTTCATCATCTATTTCAAATGTTAGAAAGATGACTTCTGATCCTGCAGTTCAAAAATCGATACCGTTGATATTTGGAGTTATTGTTGCTTTTATAGGATTAATAGTTTTCTTTACAATGCAAAAATCAGATATGACAACTTTGTTTGCGTCACTTCCAGAAAGTGAAAAGGCAAATGTAATTCAAACATTAAAACAAAACGGGGTTGATGTATCTTTAAATCCGTCAACTGGAGAAGTTATAGTACCAGTTAAGGATTATCATGAATCTAGAATGCTACTTGCAGGAGAAGGACTACCTTCATCTGTGCCGGATGGTTATGATACTCTAGGTGACATGCCAATGGGTACTAGTAGGTCAGTAGAGGCAATTAAAATTAAGCAATCTCTGGAAGCAGAATTAGCAAGATCTATAAATCATATTTCTGGCATAAGCTCAGCAAGAGTCCATTTGGCTATTCCTGAAAAAACAGTTTTTGCTAGAGAAATTGCCTTACCCTCAGCCTCAGTATTTGTAAAATTATCCAATGGAAGATCTTTGGGAAGACAGCAAGTACAGTCAATAGTACATTTAGTCTCGTCTTCCGTCCCTAACTTACCTTCAGAAAAAATAACTGTAGTAGATCAATTTGGTGAACTCTTATCTAAGCCATCTAACGACGTTGGCACATCTTCATCAAATGAACAAATGTCTCAAACGATGAGATTAGGTGAGATATATAGATCTAGAATTATTTCATTATTAACACCAATTGTAGGTGCGGGAAATTTAAAGGCTGAAATTAATGTAGATATGAATTTCACTAAAAGAGAGATTACAGAAGAATCTGTAGACCCAAAAGGAAATGCTCTTAGAAGTGAACAAACCTCATTAGATGAAAGTGCCAATCCAGAAGCAAGAGGTATTCCAGGTGCACTTTCAAACGCACCTCCTTTAGCACCAGACTTAAAAACCGAAGCTCCCCAAGGTAAAGACACAGGTGGGACTTTAAAACAAAGAAGTCAAACATCAGTTAAAAATTACGAAGTAAGCAGAAAAATTGAGACCACAACAGCTCAATATGGAGAGATTAAGAAAATTAAGGCAGCTGTTATAATAAGAGAAAAAAAGATAGTATCACCAGAAGGCTTGGTATCTTTCGAAAAACTTAGTGACGAAAAGTTACTAGAAATTAAATCGCTAGTCCAAGAAGCCCTTGGTTATGATGAAGTAAGAGGTGACAGTGTAACCGTAAAAAGTAGTCCGTTTGTAGATATACTTGAGGAAGATGTCGTTCCTTGGTATGAAAATGAGTCAATAAAAGAACTTGCACAACAATTAGCAACTGTTTTAATTTTAGCAATAGTGATATTTGGAGCACTTCATCCTCTCTTGAAAAGGGTACTTGTTCCAGCTGGATATACATCTGGACCAGGAGTAATGGTTGGAGATGACATTGATGACGATGATGAAAAAATTGAGGTTCAAGAAGGTGAGTCACTTGAGGATATAAAGGCTAAATTAAAGCCTAAAAAGTCTGCTATTTCTGCGGAAATGCTTGATACTGCTAATACGTATGACGACAAAGTTGCAGTAATTAGAATGATTGTTGGAGATGAGGCAGGTCGTGTTTCTAGTGTTTTCAAAGGCATGATGGAAAGAGATTCTTAGATTAAGTTAAGTGGGATTAAGTTAAGAAAGTAGGGCAATAAAATGGCGGAAGCAGCAAAAAAACCTAATGCAAATGAAGTATATCAAGGTTTAACTGGCACACAGAAATGTGCAATTTTGATGATGTTAATTGGTGAAGATGAAGCTGCAGAAATAATGGCAAATTTATCTCCTAAAGAAGTACAAGTCCTGGGATCAGCAATGTACTCTGTACAGGGTTTAGGACAAGATACTGTTAACTTAGTTCTAGATGAATTTTTAGCAATTATTAAAGCTCAAACAAGTTTAGGTATTTCTGGGGGTAGTTACATCAAAAATGTATTAACTAAATCTTTGGGAGATGACAAAGCTCAAACTGTTTTGGGTAAAATCACACCATCAGATAGTAATAAAGCTATTGAGATTTTAGATTGGCTTGATGCAAGATCTATTGCTGACTTAATCATTGACGAACATCCTCAGATTGTTGCATTAATTATCTCTTACTTAGAGCCAACAACTGCGTCAGATGTTCTAAACTTTATGCCTGAAGAACGTCAATCTGATTATATAAGAAGAATAGCAACATTAGAAACAGTTCAACCTGAAGCATTGAAAGAATTAGACAGAGTGATGCAGAAAGTATTTTCATCAAATGCTAGTTTGAGAGCTAGTAAAGTTGGAGGTGTACCAGCAGCAGCCAAGATAATGAACTTTTTGAGTGGAGATAATGAAGCAAAGATAATGAAAGAAATCTTGAAGGAAGATAAACAGTTAATGTTATCAATTCAAGATAGTATGTTTGTATTTGAAACATTATTATTATCTGACGATAAATCTCTTCAAACTCTACTTCGAGCAGTTGAAGATGACTTGATAATTCTTGCTCTTAAAGGCGCGGATGATGAGTTAAAAACAAAATTATTTGGATGCATGTCTCAACGAGCAGCGGCAAACATTCAAGATGAAATGGAAGCGCTTGGTCCAGTAAGGCTTACAGAAGTACAAGAGGCTCAAAAGCAGATAATTGCTGTGGCAAGAAGAATGTCTGATGAAGGATCGATAGTACTGGCAGGACGTGGCGGCGACGATTATGTGTAAATAAAGATAATATTATGACTTTAAACGTGAAATTTGATCAAGAAAAAAATGATCATAATAACATTTTGCCCTTAGGTAATGATGAAATTAAATCTATTTTAAAGACTCAATCTGAAGCAGTTTTTGAAGATAAAAATATTACTAACAATTCTAATTTTGTTAAAAAATCTCTAATAGACATTGCTATGGATTTTGAAACTAAAGAAAGTAAAAAAGAAAAGTCTGAAAATAATGAAAACATAAAAGAAAATATCACTGAACCTGAAAAAAATGAGAATATAGAAGAAAAATCAAATGAGGATATTGACCAAACTGATAGCACTAACCAAGACACTACCTTTAATGAAATAGATGAACCAGATAGGCCATCAGACCAATTTTTAAGTGAACCTGAATTAGCTGATCAAAATAATGATGGACTAAATACAACTTCAGAAGAATTAAGTACCGAAGATAATCAATCAGATAATATGACAGTTTCAAATACAGAAATTGGAAATGTTAATAATCAAATTAAAGGTCAGATAGATGAAAGTGAAATAATATCAGATTCTAATAATAAAATTGACGAGACACAGCAAGCTCTTGAATCAGTAAGGGATGCAGTCTCTCAATCATTAAATAAAAGCGATAACGAAAACGAAAATATTTCAAATGAAAGTAAAGATATCCCTATTGAGGTTTCTAAAAATATTTCAAAAGATTTTGACCAGTTTAAGAATATTTTTTCATCCTTATCAAATTTAGGTGAGAAAGCCATATTTGAAGCGTTACAAATTAAAATCATTGATATCGCATATGAACTAGCAGGTTACCAAATAGATAAGATGCCAGAAAAATATGAAAAAAAAATTAAAGCTCTTCTAAAGAATATTAATTGTTTTGAAGATAAAATGAAAATTGAAGTAAACGACCAGGATTATGACGCACTCTCAAAAATAGAAAGTTTTTTTGATACTCAAGATAAATCAATATTTGTATCCAACAAGGATCTCTCTAGAGGAGATATTATTTTAAACTGTGATGGAATGCATTATTCAGAAAAAAGTAATAAGACCTAATAAGCTAAAAACACCGGATATGTCTAATGAATTTTGAAGCTAAATTAATCCATAATATTTCTCAGATTAAAAGACCAAAGTCTATTATTAGTTCTGGGAGAGTAAACCGATTTGATGGCAACGTCATTTATTGCGATCCTTTCCCAGCACCTATTGGAAGTTTATGCCTTGTAAAAGATCAAATTGGGAAACAAGTTCTAGCAGAAGTCATTCGTTTTGATCAAAATCATAATATGCTGGCAATTTTAGAGCCTAGCTCTCATATTGTAGCGGGGTGTGAGGTTTTTTTACACGACGATGGTAGATATATAGATGTTGATGAGACATTATTAGGTAGAGTAACGGATGCGTTCGGTAAACCACTTGATGAAAAACCATTAGATAAAATTAATAATAAATGGCCATTAATGGGTAAAGTAATGAACCCTTTAAAAAGAAGTTTAATTAAAAAGCCACTGGATGTAGGAGTCAGGGTTATCAATGCCTTGTTAACAGTTGGTCAAGGCCAAAGATTAGGAATTATTGCTGGTTCAGGTGTTGGAAAGTCAGTTTTGCTAGGAATGATGAGTAAATATACTGAAGCGGATGTTGTCGTTATTGCATTAATTGGAGAAAGAGCTAGAGAAGTTGGTGCAATGGTCAATGAATTATTTAAAGATGAAGCTTCTAAAAAAATAACAGTGGTAGCTGTTCCTGCTGATAGATCTCCGTTGATGAGAATTAGAGCTGCAAATAGAGCAACAGCAATAGCTGAATATTTTAGAGATCAAAATAAAAATGTCTTACTTATTATGGATAGTCTTACAAGGATTGCTCATGCTAAAAGGGAAATTGGCTTATCATTGGGAGAAACAGCTACTTCAAAAGGTTACCCAGCTTCTGTCATCTCAATGATTCCTAATTTGATAGAAAGAACAGGAACGAGTGACAAAGGTCAAGGAAGTATCACATCATTTTATACAATTTTGGCTGATGGTGATGATAATAATGATCCAGTTGTTGATACCGCAAGAGCTATACTTGACGGTCATATTGTCTTAAGTAGGTTAAATGCCCAGATGGGTATCTACCCTGCTGTAGATATCTCTCATTCAATAAGTAGGGTAATGGATGATTTGATTTCAGCAGAGCATCTTGAAGCTTCAAAACTTTTTAGAAAACACATAAGTAGTTATATTGAGAATAAAGATTTATTATTAATGGGAGGTTATACCCAAGGGCAAGATAAAGATCTTGATGACGCTATAAACATGTGGCCAAAATTAATAGAGTTCATATCTCAAGCAAACACTAAAAAAGCAAGTTATGACAGTGCTAAAACTGAATTATTAAAGTTATATCAATAGGACATATAATTGGAAAAGAAAATTAAAAGATTTCAGAGACTTGCAACTCTTAGAAAAAGAGATATTTCAAAGGAAATTACAAACTCAAATTTGTTGGAAAATGAAATTACTAAAAATAAAAACCTTATTGATCAAATCAATACAATCATGGATAGTAGTAAGGATGATCCCTCAAAAAAAATAATTAGCTCAGGTTATTTTAAGAATAATGCTCAACTTTTAAATACGCTCCAAAGTCAAAAAAATATAGCTGTCAACAGAAATAAATATTTATTAAATGAAAAAAAATCACGCAAAAGAAAATTTTAATAAATAATTTAAAAAAAAATAAAGCTGAAGATAAAACTTTAGAGTATCAAAAATCTTTTGTTAGAGAATTAGAAAGAAGAAATAATAAATAGTGTTTGACCCTTAAAGAAATATATTTTTATTTATGGCACTGTATTTGCAGAAATCTTAAAAATATGGAATTTAAGATGAATATTAATAGTGATGTAAATAAAAATATTGATTTATTA
>QBZG01000036.1 GCA_003282435.1 SAR116 cluster bacterium AG-335-B03 | reverse complement strand
AAAAGAAAGTTATCTCTCTGACTTAATAAAAGAGTTAAAAATGAGTGGCTTTAGTGGAGTAAATATTACTTTTCCTTTCAAAGAAAAAGTAATTAAATTTGCAGATAAAGTTTGCGAAAGTGCTTTTAATGTAAAATCAGCTAACACATTAATTTTCCAAAAAAATATTGTTGCTCATAATACAGATTATTCTGGTTTTATAAAAAGTTATGATTTTCATTTTAAAAAAAAGAAACCAGGGAAAATTCTTATTATTGGAGTTGGTGGGGTGGGAAGAGCTATCTCCTTTGCATTATCCTCACTAGGAGTTTTAGAACTTCATTTGTTAGATAATGACAATCTAAAAGGAAATCAACTACTCAGAGAATTAGAAGAATTGAAAATAAATTGTAAATTACTTAATCATAAAAAATTAGAGAGTGCTATAACAAGTTTCGATGGAATAATAAACTGTACTCCTTTGGGTCATTATGATTTTCCTGGTTGTTCCTTAGGCAATTTAGAAATAAAAAATTATCAATGGCTATATGATGTTGTATATACGCCAGCTAAAACTATTTTTCTTAAGAAAGGTGAATTTGCTGGATCTAAATTAATCTCAGGGATAGACCTTTTTATTTTTCAAGCTTTAGACGCATTCTTATTATTTTCAAATAATAGATTTAATGAAGAACACATCTTAAAACATACTCATAATTTGAGAGATCATTACTTTAATAGCCTATATAAATAAGAATTATGTTTTTTCAAATATTATCTCATTTGATAACATTTCCAGTATTTCTTCTTCACTATATCCTGCATCTTTCAAAACTTCCTTTGTATTTTGACCAATCAAAGGCGGTTTATGTTTAACGCCAACTGATTTAGATCTACTAAACTTTATAGGTGATGAAACACCTTTATAATCTTCTTTACTAATAGTCATATTTCTTTCTAATGTTTGAGGATGATTCAGTGCCTCCTCAATATTTCTTACAGGCCCCGCTGGAACCCCAGCAGATAATAGCTTTTCAGAAAATTCGACACCATCTACGTCCTTTAAGGCATCTTCTAAATATTTAGTTAAGTCTTCTCTATTATTAACTCTATCGCCGTTTGTAAGAAATCTTTCATCTGTTATGAGGTGATCTATTTTGAGAGCCTTGCATAATCTTGCAAATCCTGCGTCATTGCCAATCCCCATAAAAATTTCATTAGTTGCAGTTTTAAATTTATCATAAGGTGCAATATTTGGATGAGCATTACCTGTAGCTTTACCAGGTTTTTTTGACAAAAAATAATTTCCTGTATGAGGATGCATTAATGCTAGTGCGGAATCATAAAGAGACATATCGATAAATTGACCTAGTCCTGATTTTTGTCTCTCTTGGAGCGCCATTAATATTCCAATCGTAGCGTACAACCCTGTACCCATATCAACTACTGGCGCACCGACCCTTACATCTCCTCCATTTGGATGTCCATTGATAGACATCATTCCAGTCATAGCTTGAACAATTGCATCGTATCCAGGAGCTCCTCCTAAAGGTCCTTCAGCTCCAAAACCAGATATACGGCAATGAATTAACTTAGGAAATTTGTCTTTTAAAACATCTTCGTAACCAAGGTTCCATTTTTCCATTGTACCAGTTTTAAAATTTTCAATAACAACATCTGAAGTTTCAAGAAGTTCTAGAATTATGTTTCTACCTTTTTCTTTGGTTAAATCAACAGCAACAGACTTTTTATTCCTATTTACATTTATAAAATATGAAGCCATTTCATTAATAAATGGAGGTCCCCAACCTCTTACCTCATCACCAATTTTTGATTCAATTTTTATTACTTCCGCGCCATGGTCTGCAAGTATTTGAGTTGCGTATGGGCCCCCAAGAACTCTTGTAAGGTCTAAAACTTTTATGCCATCTAAAGCAGAAACGATAATATTGTTTTGATTTGTCATTTATTCACTTTTTTATTTAATATGATTTTGGTAATCCGAGCACACGTTCTGAAATATAGTTCAAAATCATTTGAGCGCTTACAGGAGCTAATTTTGGAATTAAAGATTCTCTTAATAATCTTTCCACATGATATTCTTTTGCATAACCCATTCCTCCAAGAGTGATCACCGCTTGAGTGGCAGCCTTAAAACCAGCTTCAGCTGCAAAGAATTTTGCAGCATTTGCCATTCCACCTGCATTTTGTCCATTATCGTATTGGTATGCAGCTTTTGCAATAAGTAGTTCTGCCGCTTCTAACTCAATCCAGTTTTCTGCTAATGGATGTTGAATACTTTGATTTTTGCCAATAGGTCTGTTAAAGACAATTCTGTCACTTGCATATTTTACAGCTCTTGATAAAGCATTTTTTCCTATACCTAATGCCTCAGCAGCAATTAATATTCTTTCTGGATTAAGACTATCAAGTATATATTTAAATCCTTTGCCTTCTTCACCTATTCTATCAAAATCAGGAACCTCTAGATTATCAATAAATATTTGGTTACTATCTACGGCTGCTCGGCCCATTTTTGAGATTTCTTTAACTTCAATTTTTTTTCTATCTAATTTAGTATAAAATAAAGTCAGACCATCAGTGTTCTTTTTGCATTCCTCAACGGGAATAGTTCGTGCCAATAAGAGGATTTTATCAGCAATTTTAGCTGTTGATGTCCAAATCTTTTGTCCATTAACCAGATATCCGTCATTAATTTTTTTTGCAAATGTTTTTAATTTACCTGTGTCTAATCCAGCGTCTGGTTCGGTTACTCCAAAACAAGTTTTTTCTTTTCCTGAAATCAAAGGGGGCAGCCATTTCTCTTTTTGCTCATTATTACCATATACTACAATTGGATGTGGCCCAAAAATATTTATATGTATAGATGAGGCTGCTGCCATACCACCACCAGTTTCAGAAACTTTTTGCATAAAAATAGACGCATCACTTACGCCTAACGCAGTACCACCAAACTGTTTGGGCATACATATACCTAACCATCCTCCACTAGCTATCTCTTCATAAAATTTATGAGGAAATTTATTCTCTTTATCACATTGAAGCCAGTAATCATCATCAAAGTTTTTCATAATATTTTGAACTGAATCAATAATTGATAACTGTGTTTGGGTTAAATTAAAATACATAAAATTTATCTTGCTATATTATGATAGTTATCGTTGGGCTCCATTTCAGTTGCAGAAGCTAATCTATTAGTCATGTTAAACAAACCAATTATAGCGCTTATATCCCAAATATCTCTATCAGTATATCCTACTTCTCTTAACTCTGTTCTATCGCTTTCAGATATCTCTGATGGGTCTCTAGTTAACTTTTTAGTAAAATTGAGCAATTCAAGTTGTTTCTTTGGTAGTTCTGCAGATCTAAAATTTGCAGCTATTCGTTCTCCTAATTGGGGATCATTTGAAAGTTCTCTGACTGCAGATCCATGTGCGACCAAACAGTAGAAACAATGGTTTTCTGACGAGACTGTAACTGCAATCATTTCTCTTTCTAATTTTGTTAAACCAGACTCACCTAACATTAGAGAATTATATAATTTAGTAAAACCCTCAAATTGTTTTGGAAATTTTGCAAATGCAGCAAGTACGTTTGGTATAAAACCGATTTTCTCATTAACAATATTTAAATAATTTTCAACTTGGTCTTCACCATCCTTCTTACCGTTGTACTCAAGATTTAATTTTGTTAAATTTTGTTTTTGGCCTTGTTTTAATATATTAGCCATTTATTTCTCCATTATCCAATTTGGTTTTCTTTTCTCAAAGAATGCATTAATACCTTCAATAGACTCTGGATTTTCCCACACATCTGCTAGGGCTTCAACTGTAAATTTAATAGTATTTTCGTCAATTTTAGACGATAAGTTTCTTACAAGATTTTTTGACGCTGTTACTGCCGAGGGACCATTGATGAGAATAGAATGTGCTTCTTCGTTAATAATGTTGTCTATACTTTCTTTGTTACAAAAAGATTTGATTAATCCAATATTTTTTGCTTCCGAAGGATAAAAGGTACGGGCACTTGTAAATAAATCTATGCCATTACTTGATCCAACTTTCGAAATAACATAAGGACTAATTGTAGCTGGTATTAATCCAAGCTTTGCTTCTGTTAAAGCTAACTTAATATTTTCTATAGATATAGCAACATCACAAACAGAAATAATACCTATTCCTCCACCAAATGCGTTTCCTTCTACTTTTGCTATGAGAGGTTTAGGAAATTGGTACATTTTGTATAATAAATCAGCCAATTTTCGAGCTTCTTCAATTCTTGTTTTTCTGTCTGAAAATATTTGTTCCTTCATCCAGTCTAAATCACCACCAGCGCAAAAAGATTTGCCTTTGGCAGATATAATCAAAACTTTTGTATTGGGGTCTTCTTTTAATTCATCAAAGCTTTCTGAGAGTTCTCTAATCATCATAGGTGATAAAGAATTATGTTTTTCTGGTTGATTTAATATTATTTTAGAAATGCCATTATCATTTTTTTCTATAATGATTGTTTGTTTTTTATTTTTATTCATAGTTTCCATGCTCTTTAAGGTTTGACGCAATTTTATTACATTCTTTAATTTTTGTGATATTAAGATTAGTCTCATATCCCATTGATAGTAATAAATCATTTACTTTTTCTGTGGAAACATTGCCTTTCGCACCTGGTGAATATGGACATCCACCTAGACCACCAACTGAAGAATCAAAAGTTTTAATTCCGTATTCTAAAGAAATTTTTACGTTATCTAATGCATTTTGAAATGTATCATGAAAATGACCAGCTAATTTATCAGGTGTTAAAAATTGCAAACATTCTGTAATAACTTTTGACGTTTGTTCAGAACTTCCTTTTCCAGTTGTGTCTCCAAGAGAAACTTCATAACAACCCATTTTTATTAATTTGTTAGCTATTTCTCCAACTTTTTTTGGATCAACATAATTTTCATATGGACAATGAGAAATGCAACTAATGTAACCTCTAACAGGAACTTTATTTATCTTAGCTTTTTGGATAATTGGCTTAAATCGATTTAGGCTTGTATTAATATCACAATTAGTATTTTTTTTGTTAAATGTCTCTGAAGCGGCGGTAAAAATCGCTACTTCATCCACTTTTGCTTTTAAAGCATTGTCAAACCCTTTCTCATTAGGAGTTAACGCGGTATATTTTATTTCCTCTGCTCTATTGATACCTTTAAAGACTTCTAAAGCATCAGATAATTGAGGAACCCATTTAGGACTAACAAAGCTAGATGTTTCTATTTTTTTAAAACCACAACTAGATAGTTTATTTATAAATTTTATTTTATCTTCAGTAGAAATGAAATTCTTTTCATTTTGAAGCCCATCTCGGGGACTCATTTCAAAAATATTAATAAAATTATTCATTTTTCTAACCGTTGAGATATGTTATTTTTTTAAACTTAAAAGTTTCATTTTTTCAGTAACTTGTTGGCCATTTTTAACATAAATTTTATTTATGACACCATCACGCGGTGAATTAAGTGAATATTCCATTTTCATTGCTTCTAAATTTAACAAAACGTCACCTTTTTTCACCTTTGAGTTTTCTCTAATTTTATTAAATTTTATTAGTCCATGCATTGGAGCTATTATATCATCTTCTGAAAATTCTTCGTTGTTTTCTCTAAGCCTTAAAGAATCTAAAGCAATAACTTCATAAGTAATATCTTTAGCGAATATCGTAAAAAATTTATTATTAGTATGTTTATCTATAATTAATTTATAATTAATGTCTAAATCCTGACCATTTAATTTAGCTTTAAGTAAAGATTTATGTATCTTTATAGAAGTGAATAAATACCTGAGGTTATTTACCTTAATTTCAAACTCATTCATGTTTCTCTGACAAATTTTTAATTGTTGGATGCTATCTTGAATTGTTATGTTTAACGGGTACTCACTTGGTTTCCACATATACCAATTTGATTGTTGCCTAGATATAGTTTCATTAAAAACAACAAGCCCAGCTAAAGCTACGTAATATGGATCAGCCTCATTATCAATAAAGTCATTTATATTATTTTCTACAAATTTAGTATCAATATTTCCTTTAATGAAATTTTTATTGGTAATTAATTTTTTAAGTAAATTTAAATTTGTTCTTATGCCTCCAATTTTAACATCAATAAGAAAATTCTTAAGATATTTAATCGCTTCATTTCTATCTTTTCCAAATGAAATAATTTTTGCAATCATTGGGTCATAAAATGGAGTAATATAATCTCCTTCTTGCGTACCTGTTTCTACAATACAGTTTGGATGTTTTAACATTTTAGGAAAATTAAGATGATGTATTAAGCCGCTTTGAGGTAAAAAATTATTATTTACATTTTCTGCATATAATCTTGCTTCAATGGACCATCCCTTTAAAATTATGTCTTTTTGTGATTTAGAGATTTTGTTGCCGTTAGCAATTTCAAGTTGCCATGTAATTAAGTCGGTTGAAGTTACAGCTTCCGTGACTGAGTGTTCAACTTGAATTCTTGTATTCATTTCCATAAAATAGATTTTATTTTTATCGATGCCGTTTTCAATATCAGCAATAAACTCTATGGTCCCTGCTCCTTCATATTTAATTGATCTAGCTGCTTTCACAGATAAATCACCTAAAAAGGTCCTGACATCATTATTTAATTCTGGACATGGAGCTTCTTCTATTATTTTTTGTTGGCGTCTTTGTAATGAGCAATCTCTGTCAAATAGATGGATTACATTACCATACTTGTCACCAAAAATTTGTATTTCAATATGACGTGCCTTTGAAATATACTTTTCAAGCAAACAGTTTTTATCCTTAAAATTTGTTTTTGCCTCACTGGTAGCTTCTTCTAGTGCAGACAAAAATTTAGTTGAAGTTTCAGCTACTCTCATCCCTCTGCCACCGCCACCGGCACGGGCTTTTATTAATATTGGATAACCAATTTTTTTAGCAGTTTGCTCCAGAAAGTTTTTGTTTTGAATTTTTCCGTGGTATCCTGGAACAACTGGAACTCCTGCTTTTTCCATAATTAATTTAGCTTTATCCTTTTCACCCATATTTCTTACAATTTTGCTGCTAGGGCCTATAAAGATAAGGTTATTATTTTCAACCATTTTTACAAAAGCAGCATTTTCAGATAGAAGTCCATAACCTGGATGAATCGCGTTAATTTTATACTTTTTGCAAATTTTAATAATTACGTCACTATTCATATAAGTTTCGGAAACTAGTGACCCTGGTAAGTTGATTGCTTCATCTGCAAGCTTTGTGTGTAAACAGTTGATATCTTCATCAGAATAAATTGAAACAGTAGGAATCTTCATTTTTCTTGCACATCTTATAATTTTACAGGCAATTTCACCTCGATTTGCAATTAATAGTTTTTTAATTTTTGAAATAGGCATTTTGTATCTTACTACATTCTGAAAATACCAAATTTGGTGTCTTCAATACTTTGGTTCATTGTAATGCTAATACTTGCGGCTAAAATATCACGTGTTTTGGTAGGATCTATAATTCCATCATCCCACATACGAGCAGAGGCATATAAAGGGTGTGACTGATTATTAAATTGTTCTAAAATTGGCTCTTTAAATTTATCTTCAATTTTTTTATTCCATTCACCATTATTTTTAAGTGTATTATTCTTTTTTAATTGAGCTAAAACACTTGCAGCTTGCTCGCCACCCATTACGGATATTCTTGAACAAGGCCACGTCCATAAAAATCTTGGTGCAAAAGCTCTGCCACACATTCCATAATTACCTGCTCCAAAGCTACCTCCTATTAAGAGTGTAACTTTAGGAACTTTAGAAGTTGCAACTGCATTAACTAGTTTAGCGCCATTTTTAGCAATTCCTCCATGTTCTGCATTCTCTCCTACCATGAAGCCTGTGATATTTTGTAAAAAAATTAATGGAACTTTTCTTTGACTGCACAATGAAATAAAATGTGTACCTTTAAGAGCACTGTCAGAAAACAAAACTCCGTTATTAGCTATAATACCACAGGTTTGCCCTTTTAATTTTGCAAAACCAGTTACTAAAGTTTTACCAAAATTATGTTTAAATTCGTCAAATTCAGATCCGTCAAAAATTCTCATTATTATTTCTTTAACGTCATAAGATGTTTTGTTATCTGCTGGGACTATTCCTAGAAGTTCTTGAGGGTCATAAAGTGGTAGTTCAAAATTTGAAAGATTTTCATTTATCTTTTTTATATTTAAGTTTTTTACACATTGTCTGGCTATAGCTAAAGCATGTTCATCATTATCAGCAAGATAATCGGCAACACCAGAAATTTTTGTATGAACCTCGCCTCCACCAAGATTTTCTGCATTGGTTAATTCGCCTGTTGCAGCTTTAACTAATGGTGGGCCTGCTAAGAAAATGGTTCCTTGATTTTTAACGATTATAGTTTCGTCTGACATTGCCGGGACATAGGCTCCACCTGCTGTACAACTTCCCATGACAACTGCAATTTGAGGTATATTTTTTGAGGACATGTTGGCTTGATTAAAAAAAATTCTTCCAAAATGTTCTCTATCAGCAAAAACTTCATCTTGGTTTGGTAGGTTTGCCCCGCCAGAATCAACCAAGTATATACAAGGTAATATATTTTCCAGAGCTACTTCTTGAGCCCGAAGATGTTTTTTTACAGTTATAGGATAGTAGGTTCCGCCCTTAACAGTTGAGTCATTACATATAACCATTACGTCTATACCATGAATTTGACCTACTCCAGTTATTATTCCACCAGAAGGACAAGCATTATCGTACATATTATAACTTGCAGTTAACCCTATTTCTAAAAATGAACTTCCTGGATCTAAAAGCTTTGATACCCTATGTCTAGGTAACATTTTCCCCCGTTTTTGATGGCGCTCATTTAATTTGTGACCACCACCGTTCATTGCAAAATCAACAGCTTCTCGGGTTAATTTAAGATCAACTTCGAGTCTTTTTTTATTTTTTTGAAAGTTTGTACCTTTTACGTTTATTTGAGATTTTAGTTTTGTCATCTATATAGTTTCCGAAAACAATTCTCTACCAATCAACATCCTTCTAATTTCGGAAGTCCCTGCTCCAATTTCGTACAATTTAGCGTCCCTAAGCAATCTTCCAGCTGAAAAATCATTAGTATATCCATTTCCGCCTAGTGCCTGAATTGCTTCAAGAGCGATTTGAGTGGCTTTTTCTGCAGAATACAAAATACAACCAGCAGCATCTTTTCTAGTAGTTTCTCCTCTGTCACATGCTTTAGCCACTTCATAAACATAAGATCTACAAGCGTTCATAGTCGTATACATGTCAGCTATTTTACCTTGCATTATTTGAAATTCACCAATTGACTTTCCAAATTGTTTCCTTTCATGAATATATGGAACGACTACATCCATTGCCGCTGCCATAATTCCTAAAGGACCTGCAGCAAGAACAACCCTTTCATAGTCCAAGCCGCTCATTAAAACAGCTGCTCCATTTCCTTCATCGCCTAAAATATTTTCTTCAGGAACAGGACAGTTTTCAAAAATAAGTTCAGCAGTATTAGAACCTCTCATACCTAATTTATCTAATTTTTTTCCAGTAGAAAAACCTGTCATTGTTTTTTCTATTATAAAAGCTGTTATACCTTTTGACCCTTTTGAGGGATTAGTTTTTGCATATACCACTAAAGTATCAGCATCAGGTCCGTTGGTAATCCACATTTTGGATCCATTAAGTAAATAAGTTTTATTACCTTGTTTTTCAGCATGAAGAGACATTGAAACAAC
>QBZG01000035.1 GCA_003282435.1 SAR116 cluster bacterium AG-335-B03 | reverse complement strand
GAGTTTTTTCATGGTCAATATTAATTGTAGAAACTAATTCACTTATAACAGTTTCTAAACGTTGGTTAACTTCTTTGAAATCAAGAGAAGAGAATTTGTTTTTATTCAATTCATCTAATTTATTTAAGTTTAAGTCAATCGTGTCTAATTTATCAATCATAATAACCAAAAATTTTAAGATTTCATTTCTCTGTATGCTTGCATAAGAGCATCAGATAATTTATCTAAATCAAGAGGATATTTACCGGACGAAATTGCTTCTTTAATCTTCGCAACTTTATCTACGTCAATAGGTGCTGACTTAGCCATTTCAGAAACCAATTTCTTAGTATCTTTTATATCAACAACATTTGAAGACATCGCTTTATCAACTTTAGAAGATGAGCTTACCAAATCATTCAAAGACTTTTTAGTATCTTTAACCTCATTCTTAGGAAGATTATTTATGATGTTATTTGTTATTTTATCCATTTTATTTATCTCCACAGTATTTATAACGACAACTGATTTAATTATTTTAGCGCAATACCCTAATTATTTTATCTTTTTTTAATATAACCTTTAATTATTTTACCGCTTCTTAAATTTTTTACTTTTATCAAATCACCTAAATTTCCAGAACCTTGAGCTTCTCCCGACACGGTAACTGAGGCATTTCCTATATTTGAAACAATTGAAATTACATCTCCGTTGTTTACTTCAAATTTTTCATATAAATGTCTAGGATGCAATAATTGTCCCATTTTTAAATTTTTTTTTAATTTTCTTCCGACTAATTCCTTTTTATAAGAGAAAAATGATTTTTGAGAAGAATTGGATACTTCGACTAATTCTATATCATCAAAACTTATAATATCATTTTTTTCTAGTGATTGCTTTAATCTTAAAACTTTATACGTTCGATTTTTTTTAATTTTTACTATTTTATTTTTATGTATTTTTTTTGGTTTAACTATTGTGTCTTTCGAAGTCTTTTCTTTGGTTTTTTTATTAGGAATTTCTACCCTTATTAATAACTGATAACCCCTTTTATCTGAACAATTTACTTTTACTGTTCTATAATTATTATAAATTTTTTTTATTTCAAGATTATTATTGCAGTCCTTATACACCCTAGAATTTGAAAAAACAGGCTTTCCATTTACCCCTTCTGAAACAAGCCAATCTGAAACTATTTCTGAAATATCTTTTCCTGTTAAGGCTATTGTTGGTTTGCTCAGTAAAATGATTGTCAGAACATTTAGAAAATATTTAGAAGTTATTTTAAACATTAATTAACCTCCAAAAAAATATATCTGAGATGTAATTGATGAATTGTTTTTTTCAGTGATTTCTTTGTTTTTATTTTTTTTAATAATTAAATCTTTAATCTCGTTAATACTCGGAAGATATAAACTTTTTCCTGAATATAGATAATTAGGGTTGTTTCTTACAAAAGCTTTTTTATTAAAGTGAACAATAGCTAAACTCAAAATATTATTATTAAATGATTTTGATCCATAATAATTCAGCATTATATCACTTAATGTTTCATTTTTTAATACAATATGATTTGAGCTATGATCTAAATCTTTCAAAAATGAATTATCAGAGGTTAAATTACCTCTTTCTATGTTGCCTCTGTATTCTAATACAACAAAAGGTTCTGAAAGGGATATTTTAGAAAAGAAAAGGATAAAGACTAAATAAAAATAAAAAATTTGATGTTTTTTCATCTAATTACTCCACAAATTCTACAATCATATTGTCTAGATTACTTAATTTCACATTGTCATTTAAAGGTAATAAAATGCTATAGTTGTCATATATCTTATTAGTATGCACTATAACCGAACTATTATTAAGCATTGAATTTTTTATATTTATACCTTTTACCAAACCAATCTGTTTTTGTTTAAGACCTTGTTTTCTTCCTAAATCAACAATCAAGCTTCCTTCGTTTACCTTTAATTTACCCTCTAATGGACGACAATTTAAATCTTGCAAAAATTTAGTTGCAGCAAGAAGCATATGGTCATGTACATTTTGATCAACTAATTGAATGTCGGAAGTAGATATATTATTAATAAATTGAAATTTACTTTTATACTGGTATTCAATTGGTAAATCATATGTTTTGGTAGCTATTAATTTAATTCCAGGCCCTTTAAAAATCTTTAAGGATACTCTTAATAAATAATTTGAGAAACTATTTTGTTTATTACTTTCTGTTAACAATAATTCAGGAACAAGACTATAATCGCCTGCTTGAATAATGGGTAATCCATTTGTAAGTGCATTATAATCGAAAGCCGGATTTGAGGTAGATTTGATTATTTGTTCTAGGGATTTGCTTTTATGATTTATTGCCTTTACATTTGGCAGTCTCGAAATCACATCATAGATTCCACCATACCATATTGGTGTATATCTAGCTAACTTTGATGGTACATTTGACTCAATGTTATAAGATCCTTTGAATAAAGTAATATTTATTGGTCTATTTTTACAATTATTCTTTGATAATTTTCCACCAACAACAGCACTTATTTTTATACTTATAAACTCTTTATTTTGCTTTTCTGACAATATTTTAAAATCTAAAACTCTATTAGTAGCTTTCACAATTGATTGATCATTGATTACTGTATTGGAAGTAATAGCAGAAAATCCATTTATATCTGCTCCGCCTTTCAAAGCAGCTATATATAATGCATCCTCCAAAGCTCTTTTTCTTGAGGTTTCAATATCTCCAGAAATTAAAACTGCTCTTCCAGTAGTCTCAACTTGTCTAAAATTTATATTATCATCAGCTAATAATGAGTTGCTTAATAAAACTAAGATACCTATAGATAAAATATATTTTATTAATTTTATAATATTAATAATGCTATTTATCATTTTTATACTATGTTCTTCTTGCGTTTCTTAACATCATAAGCATCATATCTTTATCAATTTCTAAAACAGTCTCGTAAGTGTCAACACCTGTAGGATTTATTCGTACTGTTTTTGCTCCTCTTATAATACCTTTAACTACAGCCCTAAAAGTGTCATTTTGAACCATCAAATCTATTACGGTAGTATTAGAGTCAACTTGTATACCGTGTATTTGTTCAGCTAACTCTCTCATAGCAGCCATTCTTGCTGACCTAATAGCCATCAATCGTTTTTGCGCATCAGTTCTTCCCGGTTGACTAGATACAACTGCATACCCTACAGCCGATAAAGTAGGAATTTTTTCAACTGAACTGTCAAAAACTTCTTTTAATGCTACAATGCCATCACTTTCAGAGTTAATTTTTTTTGCACTTAAACTATTAGTTGTTGAAAAGTGAGAATTTGCTAAATTTTGAAGGCATCCAGTGCTTAAAAATAATGAGCAGATTGTCAAACCTACAAGTATGTTTTTTTGTTTTATTAATGACATGGAAAACTCCTAAAAAATAATTATTTGAAATTTCAATGCAGATAACATGCCAATCTTTAAATTTTAGTGAATAGAAAATAAGCTAGTAAATTTATTTATTTTATATAATTACCTAAAATTATTGGCATTATTCTTGCTTTTTTAATAATTAAATTTTTTAAGAATTAATAAATAAATTAAGATATTGTTTTTATTGATTTTTTTAATGGTTTATGAATTATTAGGAGATGTCATGAATTTGACAAATACATTAAGCACTCAAATTTTTTCACCAGAAAAACTAAAACCATTTGGTTTGCCAATTGCTATACTTATGTTAATGGTGATGATGGTGATACCCTTACCTTCTATATTGCTAGATGTATTTTTCACTACAAACATATTGTTGTCCTTACTGATATTAATGGTGTCTATACATACTTTTAGACCACTAGATTTTTCAAGTTTTCCAACTGTTTTACTATTTGCAACCATTTTAAGACTTGGTTTAAATGTTGCTTCGACAAGAATTGTGTTAAGTGCAGGTCATACTGGACCTGATGCAGCAGGTAAAGTTATAGAAGCTTTTGGAGAATTTGTTATTGCGGGTAATTATGTTGTAGGTATTTTTGTATTTGCCATACTTATAATCATAAATTTAGTTGTTATTACAAAAGGTGCTGGAAGAGTTTCTGAAGTTTCAGCTAGATTTACACTTGATGCCATGCCAGGAAAACAAATGGCTATAGACGCTGACTTGAATGCTGGACTTCTTACTAGTGAAGAAGCAAAAAAAAGGAGAGATGATATTGCTAAAGAAGCTGACTTTTATGGATCAATGGATGGTGCGTCTAAGTTTGTAAAGGGTGACGCTATTGCTGGAATTTTAATACTTCTAATTAATATCATTGGGGGCCTAATAATAGGTATAGCGCAACATGACCTACCAGTTTCAACAGCTGCAGAGAACTATATTATTTTATCAGTTGGTGACGGATTAGTTGCTCAGATACCATCTCTTTTACTAGCTATTGCGACAGCAATCATTGTTACTAGAGTTTCAACCAGTCAAGATCTCTCAAAACAAATTGGTTCACAGATAGGCGTTAAGCAAGCGTGGTTACCCAGCGCATGTGTGCTATTTCTTCTTGGATTAATACCAGGAATGCCAAATACTTTGTTCCTAATAGGTTCTGGTTTAACTTTTTTTGTATGGTGGATATTAAGAAAAAGTAATGAAGCTCTGGATGATAATAATAACATTATCTCTGAAAATGATGCTGATGTGAAAAAATCAGATAATGACACAGATCAAAACAATATTTCTTTATCTGAGATTGCTGATAATTCTGCTATTTCGATGCAATTAGGATATGGACTAATTCAACTTGTAGACGATGAAAATGATGGTCCTTTAATTGCCCGAATTACTGGAGTAAGAAAACAAATTTCAAAAGAATTAGGTTTTATTATTCCTCAAGTCAGAATTAGAGACGACTTATCTTTAGAGGCTAATCATTATAGAATAAGAATTGGGCAAGAAATTGTTGCTGAAGATAAAATTTTTCCGCAACTATTATTAGCTATCCCAGGAGATAATGCCCAAACTAAAATTGAAGGTACCGATGTTAAAGATCCAAGTTTTAATATGGATGCGACGTGGATTGAGGTTCATCAACAGGCAAGAGCTGAAAATTTAGGTTACATGGTTGTAGAACCTGAAGCTGTAATTGCTACTCATCTAAACCAAATTTTGTCCAAACAAGCTGCTGAACTACTAGGTCAAGACGATGTTCAAACATTATTAGATAATTTATCACAAACTTCACCCCAATTAGTATCTTCAACTGTACCAAAATTAGTACCATTGAATATTCTTACAACTATTCTTAAAACTTTATTAGCTGAAAAAATGCCCATAAGTGATCTGAAGCGTATATTAGAAGTTCTAGCTTCTCAAAATGTTAAAAATATGACCGCAATAGAATTAGCTGAGGCTATTAGACCTTCAATAGCTGGATTATTAATTCAACAAATTGCTCCCTTAAACAGTCCACTTCCAGTAATAACATTTTCAGCAGATCTTGAGCAAATGATAGTCAATGTAGCAAAACAAACAGGCGCAAATGGTTTAATTCTTGAAGCCAATTTAATACAGAAAATTGTGTCTGCAATAAATAATATTATGGAAAAAATGCAAAGTGAAAATAGAAAAGCAGTCATGATTACGGCCCCTGTAATTAGAAGAGATTTATCTCATATGCTCAGACAACACATTCCATCATTGGATGTATTGTCTTTCACAGAATTACCTGACAGTAAAAAAATAGAAGTAGTAGCCAATATTGGTTCTGAGGAAGAAAATAAAAATTAACTTTTAGCTAGAATATGGAGAAAAAAATGACTCAACACAAAGTAATTGCAGAAGACAGCCTATCTGCAATGGATGAAATATCTAAAGTACTCGGTAAAGACGCAGTTATCCTGAAAACTACTAAGGTAAATGGAAAAATTGAAATATTAGGCTCTAATAACATTGAAGATATAGCTTCATCGAATGCAAAAAAAATTGTCAAACAACAATCAAACTTTAGTCATTTATTTTCAAATCACAATCTTGAACAGAAGGTTCAGAATAGGAAGGTTAATAACGTACTTGATGAAAAAAAACTAAACCAAAACGAACATTTAGAAAATGTAGTTCAAACAAATATTGAAGATTTGAATGATAAATATGTTGATGTGAAAACGTTCTCTAAATTTACTACTAAAATAGAAAAACTATTAAAAAATATGGTTGTTTCGGATATCGATGAATTATACCGATCTAATAATAAATCTCTAACTATTGAGTTATTAAAAAAAGGATTTTCAAAAAACATAATATCTGAATTTCAAGAACAAAATCTTAATAAAGAAGATATTGATGCTGAATTATTATTTTATCATTACTTAGCAAAAAAATTAGTGCTTCCCCACAAAGACCAGATTGTAGACTCAGAAATTATTTTTATTAATGGTCCAAGTGGTTCAGGAAAAACAACCTTATGTTCAAAGATTGCTTCACATATTTTAGATAATAAATTTGTAGCAAATGAAAAGGATAAATTATCAATAATTAATTTTGCACCAAAATCGTCAAATAATTCTGAACTTGTAAATTTTGGAAGATTATTAAATTTAAATGTATCTTCTATTTCTTCTATGGAGGATATTATTAAATTCGTTAACACAAACCATGATAATAAGAAATTAATAATAGATGTATCACAAGAGATTATAAATACTTCAGGTTACATACAATATTTAGAAAAAATTACTTTAAATAAAAAATGTTCTAATTTAATAGCACTTCCTGCAAGCACAAATAAAAATATGATTGAATCTATAATAAGATTTTATAAAGATACCTTTCCTGTTATCGGACTAACAAAGTTGGATGAAGCCAATATAAATGCAGAGGAGCTATCAATTTTAGGAGAATTAAATTGTAAAATTGGCATTCTATCTGGATCTAGATCAATCATTGGTTCAATTGCTTTTGCTAAAAGGGAAGTTTTGGCACAATATATGAAAGATATGAGTATATAATAAGGATTAATTATGACTACAACAATTGCAATTGCTTCTGGAAAAGGTGGTGTAGGTAAAACCACCATAGCTGTTAATCTTTCTTTAGCTCTAACTAAACAAAATAAGAATACTCTACTTCTTGACGCCGACTTGGGTATGGCAAATTCTCATATTCTACTGGGAATAAATCCTAAATTCTCATTAGAGGATTTCGTATTAGGCAGCAAATCGTTAGATGATGTAATAAATACTACAAGCGATAAGCTAAGATTTGTATCAGGTGGAAGCGCAATAAATCATCTTTTAAATTTAAGTGATTTAGAAAGGCATAAAATAATACAAAATTTTGGCAATGTTAAAAATAAACCTGAAACCATGATAATTGATGTAGGTGCTGGGGCAGAATCTTCTTCATTAACTTTTATGGCATCTGCAGACAAAGTTATAGTAGTTATTACGGCTGAACCCACTAGTTTTATTGATGCATATGGACTAATCAAAACCGCTTTTTTAGATCATAAAATGGAAAATTTTGGTGTGATTGTAAATATGGCTCATTCTCAAATACAAGCTAAATTAAATTTTGATAAATTTAGAGCTATTACTCAAAAGTTTTTAGATGTTAATTTAAATTTTATTGGAGGCGTTTCTTCTTCACAAAGAATTAAAACCTCAATTATTAGGAGAAAACCAATCATGTCAGGAAATTCAGATAAAAGTCCTGATATAGAAGCTTTTTTGAACATGGCGACAAACTTAAATACTTTGGCAACTAATAAAACTGGAACAATTAAATTTTTTGAAAATTGAAATAATTTTATGAAAGTTATTTAAATGAATAGTTATTCTAAAATAATAAAACCAAATATTAATCAATTAATCAATGAGCATACTAATTTGGTTAAAAAGATTTCATGGCATCTTCATGGACGTGTAAACGCAATAGTTGATATAGAAGATATTATTCAAATTGGTATGCTTGGATTAATTTCCGCTGCTCAAAATTATGTTCCTCAAAAAGATGCATCTTTTGCTTCTTATGCAAGTATTAGAGTGAAAGGAGAAATTTTAGACTATTTAAGAAAGAGTTCTAATTTAGATAGAACGACAATTGCAATAAAGAAAAACTCTGAAAAAGCAATATACAATTTACGAAATAAATTGGGCCGTGAACCATTTCACAATGAAGTTGCGAATGAACTTGGTATATCTACAGAAAAATATTTTGAATGGTCTCATGCATTTGAGGCTAGCATAATTAAAAGTTTAGACGATTCATATGATGATTATTCAAATTGGTTCGTTACTAATGAATTAAACCCAGAAGAACAAATTAATGATTTAGAACTAAGAAATAATTTGAAAGAAGTTCTAAAAACACTACAAGGTAAAGAAGCACTTATTATACAGTTGTATTTTGTTGAAGAATTAAACATTTATGAAATTGCTGAAGTCATGGAGGTATCTACTGGAAGAGTTTCACAAATTAAAACTTCGGCTATAAAAAGAATAAGAGAAAATTTACAAAAAGAAAATTAAATCTATAATGCAAAAATTAGAGATGCTTATTAAAACTGTAGACGCGCACTATGACAGCCTACACCATATTCAATGTTACTATTTATCATGTAGCCTTTTAAACATAGCTAGAGGAACTTGCAATATGATGATTGTTAAGGAAGCCAGCAATTTTAAAAATAAAATAACTATAAAATTTGAAAGAGCAATCATGTCAGGTTCTATTCAAGTTACAAATGATTTTTTCAATTCGTTACAAACTCAATTATCTGTTAGGAATGAACGTCCAGCAAGATTAGAATTAGTTATTAATGATAAATTGAATATTAATAAAAATGGAATTTTATATCTAGAACAAGAACTTACTTCAGATATAGTTGAATATAAATTTTTCATTCCACTTTTGTAAAAATTTGAACATTCTATATTTTAATAATTTATGAAATTAACCGTCGATTAATCTTTTTGTTATATCAACCTCAGTCTGTAGAAGTCTAGAAACACCTGAAAATGCTTGTTGTGTTTTTAGCATAGTTACCATCTCAGAAGTAATATCTACATTTGCTCTTTCTAAGTTGCCTGCTTCAAGTTTTCCAAATGCCCCATCCATAGGAACACCAAATTTAGGTAAACCTGATTTAGCATTATTTTGAAAGCGATTATTTCCGACAGGTTGTAATCCCGGATCATTAACAAAAGAAGCTAAAACAAAATTTCCAATATCAACTTCTTGATCAAGTCCATATATAGCTGTGATCTTACCTTTTGAACTTACATTAATGTTGGAAATTATAGAAATACTTTGATCTGAATTTTCTTTTGTTGTTGGAATAACTAAATTTTTTAAAACTCCTTTGTTATCTCCCATAAAACCCATAACACTTAATCCGTCATTAGTGACAACTTCACCATTTGCTTTTATATTGAATGAACCATCTCTAGTAAAATATGGCTTATCAATTTGATTTCCTTGAACCACAGGAAAAAAACCTAATCCAGTTACGGCTAAATCTAAAGCACCTCCTGTTGCCCGCAATGCACCTTGGCTCATTTGCAAACGTGGATCGCTAATATTTACGCCTTGTCCGGAAAACTTGTCAGGATCTGTTGAATTATGAGTTGAGTAAATATGTTCAAAATTTGTACTACTTTTTTTAAATCCTGTACTATTTGCATTAGCTATATTGTTAGACACTATTCCCATTTCTTTTGTGTTAGCATTTAAAGCACTTTTTAAAATTGATAACATATTAATTCTCCTATATATTATTATGAGCAAAATTTATGCCATTGACTTTATATTAAATTAAATTTTATAAACATATAGTAGATTTATTCGTAATGTTATTTAGGATAATTATTTTATAAATCTGGAGAATATTTTAAAATGAGCATACCCTCTAAAAGTACAGATTTAGTAAAATTTAAAAATAAAAAATCTAACCTTCCAATAAAATTTGATCAAAATGAGGTGAGGCAAGCTCTTGAATTAGTTGATAAAGACTTAATTTTAAAAAACAGAGAAGATGTAAAAAAATATTTACCTGATATATTAGGAAGAGTTTTAGCTAGAATATGGATTGATAAATCTTTTAAGGATAGTTTTAAGTCAAACCCCAAGGAAGTTTTAAATGACAATGGTGTTTTTTTACCAGACGATATGATACTCGAGTTTCAAAAACCAAATTCCGATAGGCCTAAAATTATAGTTTATGAAAAAAAAGGAAAATCAAATTTTAAGGTTAGGGTTGTACAGTTACAATTAGTTATGTTAGCAGGCAGATAGAATTGTTTGACCTTTTAAAAAGTAATTTAAAGTCTATAAAGATTTTAATAAGTTTTATATCATTAAGTTTCTGTGTCTTAGGATCTTCGATTTATGGAGTAGAAGATAGAAACAAAGATATGGAAATTGTTTATAAACTTTTACAGGAGAAAAAGTTTGATGAAGGTATCCAACAATTACAGGTTCTTTCAGAAAATAATAATATTAAAGCACAACTCCTAATTTCAAAAATTTTTCTTACCGGAGATTTAACGCCCCAAGACTTTCAAAATTCTTATTTTTGGGCATCTTCAGCATTATTAGGTGGGTTAAAAAAATCAGAAAAAATTATTGAAAAATTAAGTAATTACCTCACAGAA
>QBZG01000034.1 GCA_003282435.1 SAR116 cluster bacterium AG-335-B03 | reverse complement strand
ATTTCACAATTAGCAATTGCACATTTTGTCTTTCAATACCTTCATTCACAAACAATTTTAACACCATTGGGTATTGATATAAATTATATGTGGATGATACCAATTTTTTTCACATTTTGTTATTTTGTACTTGATGATTTTACAAAGTACGTAACTCATGCACTAATGCATAAAGTACCATTATTATGGGAAATTCATAAAACTCATCATTCCGCAAGAACTCTTACACCGCTTACTATATTTAGAACTCACCCAATTGAAGGTGTTATTTTCGTAGTAAGAAGTGCTTTAACACAAGGTATAGTTATAGCAACATTTTACTATGTATATGGTGGTAATATTACTTTTGTGACTATATTAGGAGCAAATTTATTTTCATTTTGGTTTCATTTGTTTGGATCCAATTTAAGACACTCTCATATAAGGATTAATTATTGGAGTTGGTTAGAAAAAATTTTTATTTCTCCTGCTCAACATCAAATTCATCATTCAATAAAAAAAGAGCATCATAATAAAAATTTCGGAGTTGCATTTGCCTTCTGGGATTACATGTTTGGGTCTTTATATATCTCAAAAAGTGATGAAGACGTAAAATTTGGAATTTCCGAAACAGAACATAAATATGAAAATAACATTATATACTTATATTTAAGCCCCTTCATAGGTATTTCTAAATTAATTGCAAATTACGTATCCTCCAAAAATGTAAAAGTTAAAAAACCAAAATTTATATTTAATAAACAAACTAGGTAATAAAAAATATGAAAATCAGTATATTATTAGTGCTTGCAACAATATTTATTTCAAATGTAGTAAATGCAAAAAGTTTAAATATTTACTCTCATAGACAGCCTTATCTCCTGAAACCTTTTATAGATGCTTATACTAAGAAAACTGGGGTTCAATTAAACGTGGTATATTCATCAAAAGGGCTTGCACAAAGGCTTGCAGCTGAAGGAGCTAATAGTCCGGCAGATTTAATTCTAACTGTAGATATTGCTCGATTGTACAGATACGAAGATTTAGATTTATTGGCTAAAATAGACTCTAAAATATTAATTGAAAATATTCCTCCTTATCTCAGAAGTAAAAATAATACTTGGTTTGGACTGTCTAAGAGAACGAGGGCAATAGCAGTTTCAAAGGATAGAATGAATTCTGGAGATGTTTTAAGATATGAAGATTTAGCTGATCCAAAGCTAAAAGGTAAAATTTGTAGTCGACCTGGTAGTCATGTTTATAATAGAGCTTTAATGGCGTCTATGATTGCAGCAAAAGGAGTTAGTGAAGCAGAAAAATGGGCAAAGGGACTAGTTTCAAATCTTGCAAAAAGACCTCAGGGTAATGATAGGTCTCAATTAAAATCAATTTATTCTGGTGAATGTGATGTAGCTATTATTAATCATTATTATTATGGTAAATTAACATACTCTAAAAATCCTGATCATCGTAAATGGGCAAAAGCGTCAATAATAGTCTTTCCAAATCAAGGACCTGGCGACAGAGGTGCTCATGTAAATATTTCTGGTGGAGGTGTTGTAAAGTTTTCAAAAAACAAAGAAACAGCAACTAAGTTTTTAGAATTTCTAGTTACCAATGAAGCTCAAATTTTGTATGGGGATGTAAATTTTGAGTATCCAATAAATAATAAGTCAAAATTACCAAAAAGACTTAAGGCTCTTGGTACTTTTAAAGAAGATAGTCTGTTGATTGAAGATATTGCAAAGCTCGCTCCAAAAGCTCAAGAAATTATTGATACAGTCTATTGGTAATTAATTTATAAAAAAATTTTAAGGCCAAAGTAACCAATTATTAACCAAAAAATACCTTTAATTAAAAAGAATAAAAAAACAACAAGACCAGTTTTTTTAAGGTCAAGCTTGTTAAACAGTCTTTTATACAGTTTGACCGCCGTTTATTTGGATTTCTGTACCGTTAACATAAGAAAATGTTTCTGAACACATAGAGTGTATCACACCAGCAACTTCTTCAGGAGTTCCAAAACGTTTCATAGGTATTTTTTCTGTAAGCAGTTTTTTACTATCAGGTGTCACCATTGAAGTTTCAATTTCACCAGGTGCAATTGCATTAACTCTTATACCCTCATGTGCTAAGTCTGAGGCCATTTCACGAGTTAAAGACTTTAAAGCTGCTTTTGAGGTGGCATACGCTGGTCCAGCAAATTGATGAACACTATCACTAGCAATTGATGTGACATTAATAATTACGCCTTTAGCTAACTTTAGATTATTAATGATTGATTGAGAAATTATTATTGGAGCAAAAAAATTAACATTAAAGACTTGTCTCCATAAACTCAAGTCAGTGTCAGTAAACCCTAGTCTCTTATTATCCGCGTTTTTAGGCGAGATTGCAGCATTATTTATTAATGCTTTTACTGGTCTACCATTAAGAAATTTATTTAAATCTATTAGAGTTTTATCTAAAGAAATTTGATTTTCCAAATCAACTTGAAAGTGAAATTGTTTATTATTAGACCAAGGGCATTGAGGTGCGACTTCAGATCTTGAGAATGTAATGACTGTCCATCCATCATCCCAGAATTTTTTTGACGTGGCATGTCCTATCCCACGGCTTCCACCGGAAAGAATAATAATTTTTTCGTTATTTTCCATTTATACTTTTCTGATATTGATAATCATTCTTAATTATACCAACAATAATTTATATAGCAACAAATTTCATAATATTAAATATTATTTTTTAATCTTCTTTCCAAACAATTCAAGACGATGATCTACTAACTCATACCCCATATTGAGGGCTACTTGTCTTTTCATTTCTTCAAGTTCTTCGTTTTGGAATTCAATAATTTCTCCACTTTCAACATCAATTAAATGTTCATGATGCTCGCCTGCTTCTTCATATCTTGATCTACCATCTCCAATATCTAGTTTTTCAATTATACCAGCCTCTTCAAAAAGTTTTATAGTTCTATAGACTGTAGCAATTGAAATGGATCTATCTTTTTCTACAGCTCGTCTGTACATCTCATCAACGTCAGGATGATCTTCTGCTGCCTCAATAACTTCTAAAATAATTTTCCTAGGCAAAGTCATTCTTAAGCCAACTTTTAAACATTTTTCATAAAGCTCTGCCATTGGGCCCTCTAAATACATTATAATGGTTACAAACTAGATATAGTTAATTACTAAAAACACAAAAGTGCAAGTTTAAAGTTATTATTGTTTTTTATAAGACAAATTTATAATTTTATTTAATACAATTACTGGAACTATACCAATTATAATTATTAAAAGAGCTGCTAATGCAGATTGTTCAAGCATTTCTTCTTTAGCATATTGATATACATAAGTTGCTAAAGTTTCAAAATTAAAGGGTCTAAGTAAAAGCGTTACAGGTAATTCTTTAATTATATCTACAAAAATAATCAAAAAACCAGTTAAAATAGAAGGACGTATTAGAGGAAAAATAATTTTGAAAAGACTTTTCTCAAAAGATACACCTTGTAGTCTCCCAGCTTCAAGTAAGTTTGGAGAAATTCTTTGAATGCCTGAATTTATATATCCAATTCCGATAGCGTTAAATCTACATATATAGGTGTACAATAAAGCAGTAAATGTTCCTATTATAGTTAAGTTCCAATTTACATCATATGTAATGAAGAATGTATTAATGCTATCTTGAACTAAAGATAAGAAAAATGTTGTACCTAAAGCAAGAATAACACCTGGAAAAGCATAACCACTTCCAGCTAATGTAGATAAAAAAGCAAATTTTTTACCACCGTGATATTTGACTGCAACCACAATGATAAATGAGAATAAAATAATCAGGAATGCTGCAAAAAATGAAATAGAAATAGAATTGATGGATATTTCTATAAAAGTGGAAAAATTATCCTGGTTTAAACTCTGTAATGATAAATTTATTAGGATAAGTACCGGGATTATAAATCCAAATATGATTGGTATCAGACAAATGGATAATAAAATTATATTTTGCCTTAAATTAATTTCATCAAATTTATTTTCAAAAGAAGAGACCCTTGGATCATTAAATTTTTGATTTTTTCTAGCACTTAATTCAATCCCTAACAAAACAACAATAAAGGTAAATGCTAGAATTGATAATTGCGAAGCAGCACTAAAATTATTCATACCCAACCACAGATTAAATATTCCAAGTGTAATTGTTTCTACAGCTAAAAACTCAACAGTTCCAAAATCAGAAATAGTTTCCATTAAAACAAGCGATAAACCTGCAATTATAGCTGGTCTAGCCATGGGCAAAGCTACATATATAAAACCAGATTTACCGTGAATTTTGGCTACATCAAATAAGCTTTTGGGAGTTGATCGAAAAGCAGCTTTAGTGATGAAATATATATATGGATACAAAGCAAATGATAAAATAAAAATAGCACCAGTCATAGATCGTATATCAGGAAAATAGTATTCTTTCGAAGAATGCCAATTAAATATGTCCCTTAACATTGTTTGAACAATTCCCCCATACTCAAGAAAATCTGTATAACTGTATGCAACAATATAAGCAGGTATTGCAGCTGGTAAAAGGAGCGCCCATTCTATATAATTAGATAAGAAAAATTTGTATTTCGTAACAATCCAAGCACATGAAATACCTATAACTAATGAAAAGCTTCCAACACCAAGCATCAAAAAAAAAGTATTAAAAAAATAGAGGGATAATTTTGTATTAAAAAGGTGTAACCACGTTTCAAAATTATTTTGAAATGAGTAGAGGATTAACATTGCAATAGGGGTTAATAGTAAAATTATCAGTATATAAGAAGTGTTTTTCCAAAAATTCAGTAAATTTTTAAAATAAGAAAGAGATAAATCTAACTTCATAGTCTATACTTTTTAAATTAATAAATTATTGATTTAGCATAGTTTACATTTAAACTCTTCATAAATTTTTCTCTTAAGGATCAAATATGTACAAAATTGCAGTGATTCCAGGTGATGGAATAGGGACTGAGGTAATCAATAGTGGGGTTGAAGTTTTACAAGCTCTTTCAAAGATTGTTCCTAATCTGCCAATAGGATTTAATCATTTTGATTGGGGAGCAGAATATTATAAAGAACATGGAATAATGATGCCAGATGAAGGGGTAGACGAACTCAAAGATTTTAATGCAATTTATTTTGGATCTGCTGGAGTTCCAGACATTCCTGATAATATAACTTTATGGGGATTAAGATTAAAAATATGTCAAGGGCTTGATCAATATGCAAATTTAAGACCTGTAAAGTTGCTTCCTGGTATCTCATCTCCATTAAAAAATGTTGAAGAAAAAGATATTGATTGGAGCTTTATTAGAGAAAATTCTGAGGGGGAATATTCAGGAATTGGAGGAAGAAGTCATAAAGGCTATTCAAACGATACTGCAATGGATGTAACTCTTTTCACGAAGCAAGGGATTGAGAGAATACAGAGGTTTGCATTTGAGATAGCACGTTCCAGACCCAGAAAATTATTAACTTTGGTAACAAAATCTAACGCACAAAGGCATGGCATGGTTATGTGGGACGAAATCTTTAAAGAAATCTCAGAAGATTATAGAGACGTTAATACCGATAAAATGTTAGTCGATGCAATGACTACTCGAATGGTTTTAGATCCTAAAAGTATAGATACTGTTGTTGCATCAAATTTACATGCAGATATCTTAACTGATTTAGCTGCGTCCTTGTCAGGTTCCATGGGAATTGCACCTACTGCTAATCTAGACCCTGATAAACGTCATCCATCAATGTTTGAGCCAATCCATGGTTCTGCTTTTGATATAATGGGTAAAGGTATTGCTAATCCTATTGGATCATATTGGTCAGCTGTTATGATGTTAGAGAATTTAGGAGAGCTTCAAGCTGCTCAAAAGTTAATGTCTGCGATAGAAAAACTTACCGAAGACAAAAAAGTTTTACCAAAGGATCTAGGTGGAAAAAGCACCACTAAACAAATAACAAAAGCAATGATAGACATTATTTCTGGTAAAAATAATTAATCAAATCTTGAGGAAGAAAATGGATAAAAGTTATGTAAGTCACTTGGAGTGTTCAATTTCTGGTAAGCAATACGAAGCTAATAAAGTGCACGGTTTATCTGAGGCAGGAAGACCTTTACTGGTTAAATATGATTTACAAAAATTAAAAAAAGAAGTTTCAAGAGATGATATTGCTAATTCCAAAATAGATGGCCTTTGGAGATATTTTCCTCTTTTGCCAGTTGCAGATCAAAAGAATAGAATAACTCTTGGTGAGACTATTACTCCCTTAATTAAATTATATAGATCCGTTAATTATAATAATAAGGATAAGGGATGTGTTCTTGTAAAAGATGAAGGAAGGTTGCCAACAGGTTCGTTCAAAGCAAGAGGACTTTGTATGGCTGTTTCTATGGCCAAACAATTTAAATTAGATCATTTAGCTATTCCAACAAACGGAAATGCAGGTGCCGCAATGGCTGCATATGCAACTCATGCTGGAATAAAATCAACAGTTTTTTGTCCTGACGACACTCCTGATATCAACGTAAGAGAAATTCAATCACTTGGCGCGGATACATACTTAGTTAATGGTTTAATTAATGATTGCGGAAAAATAGTTGGAGAAGGTAAAGACAAAGTAGGGTGGTTTGATGTGTCAACTTTGAAAGAGCCTTACAGAATAGAAGGCAAGAAAACAATGGGACTTGAATTAGCTGAACAGCTTGATTGGGAATTACCAGATATCATTTTTTATCCGACAGGCGGTGGAACTGGTTTAATTGGTATGTGGAAAGCTTTTTTAGAATTAAAAGAACTTGGTTGGATAAAAGGAAAATTACCAAGAATGGTAGCCGTTCAAGCAGATGGATGTGCACCTATAGTTAAGGCTTGGCAAAGTGGTGAAGAACATGCACCATTATGGGAAAATGCATCCACAAAAGCTGCAGGAATTAGAGTGCCAGTAGCAGTAGGGGACTTCCTTATTATAAGAGCTGTACGTGAAAGTAATGGATTTGCAATGTCTGTTTCAGATGAAGATATAATGGAGGCAAGAGATAGAGTAGCAGCTGTTGATGGATGCTTTTTATGCCCTGAAGGTGCTGCAACAATGACTGCCTACGAAAAGGCTATTACTTCTGAATTAATAACACGTGATGATAAAGTTATACTTTTTAACTGTGCTACAGGTTTAAAATACCCTTTGCCGGAGGTAATAAATACAATAGATAAAAATGAAGCTATTAATTATAGTACTTTTCTTTAATTATCCTCTAGTTGTAATAGCAAGTACCTTAAAATGAGCACCAAAAACTACTGGATCTAATTCTTTTTCAGCAAAATAAGCATTAAATTCATTTTTAATGTCTTCAAGCAATTTCTTTTTTCCTTTACTTCCTTCTAATTTAGAAAGATTTTGTTTACTTATTTCCTGATATACAATTTTTCTAAGATCAGGATCATAATCGGTTAAGTAGTTTGTTAACATTTCACCTTTATAGGATGAAAGAGCTAAATCAAAACTTATGAATGAGTTTGAACCAGGTACATTTGTCCAAAAACTTTTATTGGCGTTATCTCCCATTCCACCAATATCAACATAAGTTAATGTTGGAACAATAACTTTTCCATCAGGTCCAATTTCTTGAACAATAGGTTTCTCATCTGGTTCCATTCTTCCGAGTTTAATAGCTTCTTCTTTTGCGACTTCATAAATATCAATCTTTTCTTCAACAACTTTTTCTTCTTTAATGACTTCACTACTAAAATAAAAAAACACAAAAGTTAAAACTGAAGAAAAGAATGCAATTAAGTAAACATAAAAGTTTTTAATGGACATAATTTTATTTTTTAAAGAAATTTTTGTATCTCCTTTTTATTTTATTATTTTTTATTTACCAAGAGATTTATATACACTCAACTCTAACCAATGCTTTTCAGCTAAAGCATTAGCATCTCCAATTCTTAGAGATAATCCTCTAATTATTGCTGCCAAAACTGGGTCAGCTTTGTTCATTTTTTCTTTAACTGTTTTTTCATCAATAACTCTTATTATCGAATTAGTAACAGCTACAGCTGTAACAGTTCTAGGAGACTCTATGATATGTCCAACTTCTCCAAATATCTCTCCAGTATCAAGTATTCCTAATTCTAACCCATGCTTGGATTCTATTCTTACTTTACCGCTATGAATTAAAAAGATATATTCGGCTGGATCATTATGAGAATAAATAGTTTCTCCAGCTTTAAAAGTTTTAGTTTCTTGATTGCTTTTTGTCATAAATCTTACCTTAATTGAAATATAAATTTACTTTTAATCTAAACAATTTGTAAAATACATCTTCTATGGTTAATAATACTATAAGAAATTATTTTAACAAATGAAAAGGAGGTGATCTGATGTCTAGTATTTTTTATGAAAATTGTTCTCGTAAGGTTTTAAATTTATCAGAGCAGCCTTTGATAAAATTGTCCCTTTAAAAGGCATAATTTTCAATCAAATACGAAACAGGGTTTTTAAACCCTGTTTTTTTTTATATCATTACTAATAATTTGTTTGAAAATATTCGTTAAAATATAACTGTCCCTTTTACTTTTTCTATTAATTTTATTTCTTATAATTATATCACCTCGGTCATTAACAAAGGGTTTTTCAAAATTTTCAAAATCATTAAGAATTAAAGAAATTTTATTTATTAATTCATGATCATCTTTTTTTATTAAATCATTCATTAAAAAAATATTCACTTCTATTATTTTTTTTATTACTTATTATTACGGCAAGGTTAAACAAAATTTTAAAGATGACGTAACTTCAAATATGGATAAATTTTTTTATAATATTCCGGAACACATTGACGAAAATAAATTTGAAGAGAATTTATTTGTTAAAAATATTATCGTTAACAAAGACAAAGGTAAAGTTCCTACTTTATCTTATGTAGCAACTGAAAAATGGCTAGAACAATTAGGTAACAGACTAGCAATTAATTGTTAGCTTTTTCAAAAGGAATAATTTTTTTTGCACTTTCTTTTTGCAAATAAATTTTGTCAAGTTCACCATCTAAAACATATTTTTCAATAAAGGATCCGAATAGTTTAAAATCAGATTGTGCATTATTATTCGATTTATTTTCCCAATTTTCCATTTTACCGTTATAAAAATGTCTTACGCTTGCTAAGTCTCTTAAAGGTGGTCCAATCACAACATCATGATTTTTAAGTCTCTCGGCCATTAAAGAAAAATCTTTTTGACCAAATGGTATTTTATTTGGACATACCACTAAGTGTGGGTGTGATTTTGCATATCTTGCTTTAACCTTGTCCATACTTCTTATAAAATTTTCAGTAGGGTATAAATCTGCATTACTTAGCGTAGTTGGAATTAAAACACAATAACCTTCTGCGACAAGGTTCCAAAGCCTTTGAGAGCTTCCTGCCGGGGTGTCAACAATTACAACGTGACCTGGTCTAAATTCGTTTTGCTTAATAAATTGCTGTACAAGAGAAATGTTGGTATTTTCAAAAGCAGGTGTAATAGGTAAAAACTCCACATTAATTTCAGGATTACTGTTAGTTAAAAATTCTGTTGCAGTTCTTTGAAGATCTGTATCAATAACAGTAATATTTTGTGGTGGTATTTTTTCAGCTAAAGCTCTAGCAAGCATAATTGACAAAGTGCTCTTTCCAACACCACCTTTAACATTGGCAACGAAAATTGATTTAGCATCCTTCACCTTATTAGAAGCCATCTATACCTCCATATTAAAATTTTTTTAAATTTTTTATTAAATTTATAGCTTTATCAAGCATTTCTTTTTCTTTAGTCAATGAGTTGATTTTATCTTCAGTATTTATTTTTTTATTCAAAAATTTTTGCTCATAATTTTTGAGCTGAGCTTTTAATTTATTTTTCTCGTTTTCTAAAACTTCTAATTTACCAATAATAAAATTAACTTCATTTAGATAATAAAGAAAATCATTTTTGGATTTTTCACCTTTTAAGTTTATAGATTTCTTTTCTAGCGCTTCATTCTCTTCCAAACTACTCAGAATGCGATCATTAGGATTAACCTTTTTCCAGTTACCGTCTCTTCTTAATATATTTATTTCATAATTATCCATTCTATAATTTTAATATAAAATATAGTTTTTTACTATAAATATATGATTTTATTATAAATATTAAGAATATATACTATATATAGTATGTTTATCACATTAGTTTAATAAAATGTTGTAGACGTCAAATAATTTATTGATTTTCAGTTTTACATTTAAAAGACTTTTGACAAATGTTTGATGGTTGAAAAACTGTAACATCTTTCCCTTTACCCTGTCTTCTATAAATACATTTATAACCATCTTTTTGGCCATCTTTCATATTAATTAGTGTTTGTTTAAGACGACAGTTTTCATATTTAATGTATTCTTTAGATAAAGTTTTAGATTGACCATAAATTTTCCCTTTAGAAAAAGAATATGATGAAAAAAGACATAAACTAATTGTTAAAAATAAATAACTATTAAAATTATTTCTAAAATTTAACATTATAAAACTCCAATCAATTATTCATCATTTCCTGGAAGATATGCTTGACCCTGTACAGCTTTTGCTCCAATTTCTTCAAAGAAAGACGCATTGTTTTTTACGAAGAACTCAATTTTTTCTTTAATAATTTTTTCAGCCACATCAGTATCATTAGCGTCTATTTCGACAAGACCGTCAATTAACCAATGAACTTTGTATTTCATAAATATCTCCATTAATTATTAATTTGTTTAAACAGCTTAGATGATAAAGATTGAGCTTCAAACAAATCTTTTTCATTTAATTCATTCAAA
>QBZG01000033.1 GCA_003282435.1 SAR116 cluster bacterium AG-335-B03 | reverse complement strand
TATGCATCCAATTGCTTTACCATGGCTCTCACCAAAGCTTGTAAATTTGAAAATATGTCCAAAAGAGTTGCTTGCCATTTTATTCTTTCAAATAGTTTCGTTTTGGTAAATTAATACTCTTTTTTTTCTGGAGACATATCTGGTGCGTCAATTGCTTTCATGCCGACAACATGATAGCCACAATCAACATGATGAGTTTCACCAGTTACTCCGGCTGATAAGTCTGACAAAAGATAAACTCCACATCCACCAACATCATTTAATGTAACGTTTCTTCTCAATGGAGAATTATACTGGTTCCATTTTAATATATATCTGAAGTCACCTATACCGCTAGCAGCAAGTGTTTTAATAGGGCCTGCGGATAAACTATTAACTCTAATTTTATCACTTCCTAAGTCAGCCGCTAAATATCTTACTGAAGATTCCAAAGCAGCCTTTGCTACTCCCATTACATTATAATGTGGCATCACTTTCTCTGCGCCATAATATGTTAATGTAATCATTGAACCACCATTAGGCATCATCCTAGCAGCTCTTTGAGCTATTGCGGTAAATGAATAGACAGATATGTCCATTGTTTTACAAAAATTTTCCCTTGTAGTATCAACATACTCACCTTTTAATTCTTCTTTGTCTGAATAGGCTATTGCATGAACTATAAAGTCAATAGTGTCCCATTTTTCTTTTAATAATTTAAAGGTTTCTTCAATTGCTTCATCGCTAGAAACATCGCATGGTATTATTATATTAGAACCAACTTTTTCAGCAAGAGGTCTGACTCTTTTCTCAAGTGCATCACCTTGATAAGTGAATGCTATTTCTGCTCCTTGTTTGGCAACTGCTTCAGCTATACCCCAAGCTATAGACCTGTCATTAGCTACCCCCATAACTATACCACGTTTACCATTCATGATTCCGTTATTGAGCTCTTCTTGTTCCATAATTAACTTCCTGATTTTTAGTAAAGCAACTAAATTAAGATAATTTTATATAATACTATTATATAATTAATTACTCTAATTTAATATATCTAATATTAAAATTTGAAATTTAATTAAGAGAGTAACTTATCTTCTTTGTTAATGTTATTAAATCACCAGGGTTATATGATCTATTACTATTGAAAGATATAGTTTCACCATCTACATCTACAATTAATTTATATCCACTTATTCGTTCTGTTGTTTCAGTATGTATAACTCTTTGGATACGACAAACTTCTTTCTCAACAAAATCTTGGTTTGCAGTTGCCTTGTCACTTCTAACAACTTCTGATCCAATTAAAGCTCCTAAAGCTGTGGCTCCTGACTTACCTCCACCTTCGCCAATCCTATTTCCAATGGCGCCTCCAATTAGCGCTCCTATAAAATTATCTGCTCCAAATTTATTAGCTTCTTGATTTACTGGGACTCTTTGAATTGAGCATCTTTTCTCATCTCTTGGTACTTTCTGTGTAGAATATGTTTTAAGCACTTCAACAGATGATATAGATCCAGTTACCTGATAAAAATTTGTTTTAGAGTAACTGTTGCTAGAAATTAATATCACACATGCAACGAATAAAATAAATTTTTTAAGCATTTAAACCTCATATTATTCTTTCAAATTTAAATTTAATAATTATATATAATTATGAAATATGGCAAAATTAGTACTAAAATATAAAAAAAATGTAATTAAAATGGAGTTAATGGTTGGAATTAAAAAAGATAGTAGATCCAATACTATTATTTAAAGAATGGTTGTCTGAAGCTGAAAAAAAAGAAATTAGAGACCCTAATGCTATGCAGTTAGCGACTGTGTCAAAAAACGGCATGCCTTCAGTGAGAACCGTTTTATTAAAAGATATCATTAACGGGGATTTTGTTTTTTATACAAATTATGAAAGTCGTAAATCTGAAGAAATAAATGAAACAGCAAAAGGTGCTATTTGCTTTTATTGGAAAAGCTTAAACCGTCAAGTGAGATTGGTTGGAAGTATACAAAAGGTTTCTGGTGAGATTTCTGACAAATATTACAAATCTCGGTCAAAAGGTAGTCGAATTGGCGCTTGGGCGTCAAAGCAATCAAAAGAATTAGAATCTCGAGAAGTTTTGATGGAAGAAGTAAAATTATTTGAAGCTAAGTACAACAATGATATACCTCGTCCAAGTTTTTGGGGCGGTTTCGCTCTAAAACCTGTTGAGTTTGAATTTTGGGAAGATGGTGATTTTAGATTACACGACAGATTTATTTTAAGGCCTACAAAGATAAAAAATGAATGGATTGCTAAACGTCATTATCCTTAAGATTTATGTCTATTTTTTCTTAATTCTATTAAGCTCATTATTATAAAAATGATATAGAAAATTATAAGTAATCCCAAAAACAAACCAAAGCCTGCCTTGTACGCTTCTATTGAATATCCACTTTGTTTTCCTGGTTCAATTAATTGCATGATAAATCCAATTGCATACTGAACGATAAAAGCCATTAAAAAACATATTAAATTTATAGCTGTAGACGCGCGAGCTGCGTAACTTGTTGGAAAGTGTTGACTTAGACCAGCGTAAGCTAATGTTGCAGCCAATGACGTTATGCTTAAAACAACCCACGGCCATATAGCTTTTGGTATTAACCCAAATGTTATTATAGTGAATGGTATTATAAAAACTAGTAATGCCCCACCCATTACGCCAACGGGAGAAATATTGAATTTTCTTAAATAATCTGTAATTACACCTAAAGATGTTGTCCCAATGGTCATCATGATTGTAGAAATAAAAAGGATGTTAGCAATTTCTTTTTTATTAAAATTACCTATATCAGAAAGCCAGGGTCCTGCCCATAACCCTAATATTGCAAGTCCAGTTCCTCCGGCGATTCCGGATAATGGACCAATTCTCCAAAAAGCATAGCTAGTATAAATATCTTTTAATACTTCCAAAATTGGTAATGTTTCTTCATTGTTAAGAGTTTCTTTTTTTTCTGGAACTACTAAAAAAATCAATAGTCCAATAAAGATTGTAGTTACTCCAAGGAATAAATAAACTCCTCTCCAATCAGTTATTTGTAATGCCATTTCCAAAGGTGTCGACGCTACTATAGCGCCCATGCCACCTGCTGACATGAATAGACCTATTAAAAGTGGGAGTCTTTCTTTGGGGAACCAGACGGCAAAAGCTTTAAATGCACCCATTAAAGCGCCGGAAACTCCTAACCCTATTAAACCACGAGCTATAACAAGTGACCAAACGTCATTTCCCAGACTGAATAATATAGCTCCAGTAGCAGCTACAAAAAATAGAATACTTTGAACTCTTCTAGCACCATATTTATCAAGTAGAACTCCTAAGGGTAATTGAAACAGTCCAAATGTTAAAAAATATGCAGATGTAATTAAGCCAAGTTGTTCTGCATTCAGACTTAAATCATTACTTAAGTAGGGAGCAAGAACTGCATTAGTAGATCGGTAAAGGTAAGATAAAAAATATCCGCAAGCAAAAGGTAAAAAAATAAAAGTAAATTTTTGAAAGTTTGTTTCAGGAAGAATATTCATTCGTCTCATATCTGTAAAACTCCAAAAAATATTGTTGAATAAATGATTTATAGACTTTGAAATTAGATTCGATCAAATTAGTATATCAACTCTTACAATTGTAGCATAATGATTAGAAAGTTGACGTTTTCTTTTAAGAGTATTTATAATGATTGGCAAGGAGAGTTATATGAGAATATCTAATGAAATTATAAATATTGTTCCTGAAATTAAAAAATGGAGGCAACAATTGCATGCACATCCAGAGCTTGGATATGAAGAGGAATGGACATCTAATTTTGTTGCAGAAAAACTAGAATCTTTTGGCTTAGAGATTCATAGGGGGTTAGGAAAAACTGGAATTATTGGGGTTTTAAAGGGCCTTGACCCTACCCTTGGTGGTGGAGGGAATAAGGCAATTGGTTTAAGAGCAGACATGGATGCTTTACCTATGACTGAAGAAAATAACTTTTCTTATAAATCAAAATTTGAAGGACGCATGCATGCATGTGGTCACGATGGTCATACAGCTATGCTACTTGGAGCAGCTAAATTATTATCCTTAAAAAATGATTTTAATGGAACAGTATATTTCATATTTCAGCCAGCAGAAGAAGGTGGTGGTGGTGGTCTTGCAATGATAGATGATGGTTTGTTTGAACAATTTCCTATGGATAGTGTGTGGGGGATGCACAATTGGCCAGGTATGAATGAAGGTACTGTTGCTATACATAAAGGTTCTGTAATGGCTGCTGCCGATAAATTTGAAGTTACCATAATTGGAAATGGTGGTCATGCGGCAATGCCTCAAGCAACAAATGATCCTGTTTTAGCAGTCACTGCTATTGTTCAAGCCTTGCAGCAAATAGTTTCACGTAAACAAAATCCACTTGATGCAGTTGTTGTTTCTGTCACTCAAATTAATGCAGGATCTGGATTTAATATTATACCTCAAAAAGCAGATTTTATTGGTACTATTAGGACTGTTAATCCTGATACAAGAAGAAATGTCCATAAACAGTTTACAGAAATATGTAATGCAACGGCACTAGCTTATGGATGTGTAGCAGAGGTGTCTGTTATTAAAGGTTATCCAGTAACAGTAAATGATGTTCAATCTAGTGAAAAAGCAATTGAAGTTTCGTCCAATTTATTTGGTAAAGACTCAGTAAAAACTAACATGGCTCCTTCCATGGGAGCAGAAGATTTCGCTTACATGTTAGAAAAAATTCCAGGATCATATATTTGGTTGGGTGCGGGCGAGGGAAAGTCAGGTTGTATGCTTCATAATACTAAATACGATTTTAATGATAATATTATACCTTTGGGTATTTCATACTGGGAGCAATTAGTTAAATCAGAATTACCTCTTAGATAATATTGATAGACTTGTTTATAGTTTACTAATATATATCCATATATGAAAAACATTTTATTACTAATAATTGTGGCATCATGTGCTCTTCTAATAATCATAATTTTTGCGATCAATCTGTGGTTGCAAATGTCAGACGTTGTAATTAGCTATAATGGTAAGATTGCAATCTTTTTGGGCGCTTTTTTTACTATATTGTTAGGTTCTGGTCTAATGTCCTTGGCTTTCTTTTCTTCTCGACATGGATTTGATGAGCAAGTAGATCACGATTTAGAAGATTTATTTAAAAAATTCAAAGATCGTTAATATTTAGACAAATATTATTTTTTGTTTTTTGCCGATAAATTAGGAGTTGCATTATACAAAAAATCTTTAAAGAATTATCCCAAAAAATATTAGATAATGAATTACAATTTTCGAATCTAAAATTTTCATCGATATTAAAGTTTAAAACAGAAATTTTAGCAGGCTTAACAGTTGCCCTAGCATTAGTACCTGAGGCTGTGTCTTTTTCATTTGTCGCTGGAGTTCATCCTTTAGTAGGTCTATACGCGGCTTTTATAGTTGGATTAATTACGGCTTTAATTGGAGGGAGGCCCGGTATGATTTCTGGTGCAACTGGTGCATTAGCAGTTGTTATGGTTGCTTTAGTTTCTTTACACGGTGTTGAGTATTTATTTGCCACGGTTGTATTAATGGGAATCTTTCAAATTACCGCTGCTTTTTTAAGATTAGGGAAATTTATTAGACTAGTTCCTTACCCTGTTATGCTTGGTTTTGTGAACGGTTTAGCCATTGTTATTTTTTTAGCTCAAATGTCCCAATTTCAAATAACAGATTTATCTGGAAACAAACAATGGATGGAAGAACAAACTTTGTTAATTATGCTTTTGCTTGTAATTATTACCATGATTGTAATATGGGTGATGCCTAAGATAACTACTATTATTCCAGCCCCTTTAGCAGGCATAATCTTCGTAGCTGTGCTTGTTATATCACTAGATATAGATGTTCCTCGTGTAGGTGATCTTGCTTCCATAAAAGGAGGGTTACCAACATTTCATATTCCATCAGTTCCTATTAATACCGACACTCTTTTAATAATACTTCCATATGCCTTGATTTTAGCAACAATTGGTTTGATTGAGAGTTTATTAACGCTCAATTTAGTGGGTGATATTACTGGAAAAATTGGAGGGGCATCTCAGGAGTGTGTCGCTCAAGGTATTGCTAATATGGTAACTGGGTTTTTTAGTGGTATGGGTGGTTGTGCAATGATTGGTCAATCAATGATTAATGTAAAATCTGGTGGCCGTACAAGAATATCTGGTATTACGGCATCTTTGTTTTTACTCTTATTCATTGTAATTGGATCTTCTCTTATCGAGCAAATTCCCTTAGCAGCGTTAGTTGGTGTTATGTTTATGGTAGTCATTGGTACTTTTGCTTGGCAGAGTATTTTGGTTATTAAACGTATTCCAAGAACAGATGTGGTTGTTATGATAATTGTAACTGCCATTACTGTTATCTACGATTTGGCAATTGCTGTTATATGTGGAGTTATTGTTTCGGCTCTTGCCTACGCTTGGAATAATGCAATTCGTATAACAGGCAATGTTGCAATAGATGATAATGGTAACACAATTTATTATATAGAGGGTCCTTTGTTTTTTGGATCTGTCCAAGGCTTTTCAGAAATATTCAATATAGAAAGTGATACTGATATCGTAGTTGTTGATTTTATCAATAGTCGTGTCGTAGATCAGTCAGCGTTACAAGCAATAGAGGATCTTGCTGTTAAATATAAAAAAAGAAAGAAACAATTACAATTGAGACATCTATCAACGGACTGTCATTCCTTACTAAGGAAGGCTGGTCAGTTAGTCGTAGATGCTGATGATGATCCTAGTTACGGTTTGGCTGTTGATTATGGTGTGAAACCAGGAGTTTTTAGAAAAACTCATTAATTTGTTCAATTCTATTGCAGTCATATTTCAATACTTCAACATTTTTTTAAGACTTGACTCTTAGTTAATTTTATAGGAGAACAAAACATGAACAAAATATGTCTGGAATTAAAAATGATGAATTTAGAAGTAACTAAAAAAATCCTAGCCCAAAATGGACACTATAAAACTCCTAATAAACTAGAAATATTTAAGCCGTGCTTAAATCGTTCTCAAACTTTTCCTCTTTATAGCTCTAAAGTTTCAGCGGGTTTTCCTTCTCCTGCAGATGATAACTTAGAAAAAAGTTTAGATTTAAACAGTTATTTAATTAAACGTCCAGCGGCAACCTTTTTTGTTCGTGTTAACGGTGACTCAATGATTAATGCTGGTATCAGTGATAATGATATTCTGGTCGTGGATAGAAGTATTAAACCAGCACATGGAAAAGTAATTATTGCTGTTTTAGACGGGCAAATGACTGTTAAAAGATTATATAAGCGTTCTGGTAAAATAATATTGATGCCAGAAAATGACTTATATAAACCAATTGAAATCCAAGATCATATGAACATGGAAATTTGGGGAGTAGTTACAAGTTCGGTTCATTTTTTATGATATGTATGGATTAGTTGATTGTAATAATTTTTATGTTTCCTGTGAGCGAGTATTCAATCCATCATTGAGGGATAAGCCTGTCGTAGTATTATCCAATAATGATGGTTGTATTATTGCCAGATCTAATGAAGCAAAAACTCTAGGTATACCCATGGGTGCTCCATTACACTTATATAAGACACTGATAAAACAAAATAAGGTTTTGGTATATTCTTCAAACTATACTTTGTATGGAGACATGTCTTCTCGAGTAATGAATTCACTAAATTATTTTGTACCTGATATGGAAATATATTCTATTGACGAAGCCTTTCTTAGTTTAAAAAAATTTAATAATAAAACTTTATTAGATGAAATGTTTATAATTAGACAATCTATTTATCAATGGACAGGTATACCTGTTTCAATTGGAGTAGGTCCTACTAAAACGTTAGCAAAATTAGCAAATAAGATGGCTAAGAAATATTCGTCTAACGGTATTTATATTTTAACGATATCAAATCAATTGACTAATATATTAAATGATCTTCAGTTAGAAGATATTTGGGGAATATCAAAAGGTTGGGCTAACCGTTTGAAGTCTATAGGAATTAATAATCCTCTTCAATTACAACAATCAGATCCTTGTAAGATAAGAAAGTTAATTTCAGTTGTTGGTGAACGTATTGTTTATGAGTTAAGAGGAAATTCTTGTCTTGCTTTAGAAGAGGTAGTGAATAAAAAATCTATTACAGTTTCTAGATCTTTTGGCAAAATGATTAATGATAAATATAATCTAAAAGAAGCATTGGCAAATCATGTAGCAAGAGCAGCAGAGAAACTTAGGCATCAAGACTGTTTATGTGGAGAAATTTGTGTTTTTATTAATACTAATCGTTTTAGAAAAAAAGATTTACAATATAATAATAGCGCAACATTAATTTTTAATGATTTGACTAATAATACAGCTGTCATAATTCAACAAGCATTCAAGTTATTAGAAAGTCTTTATCGTCCAAATTATAATTACAAAAAAATTGGGGTTATATTACTTGATCTAAAACAAAGAAAAAAAGATTTTATAAATAAAGATTATATCATCCAGAGTAACTTATTCACATATATCAAAAATGAAAAGATAAATGCTAGTCAATCTGATATTCATATGAAAATTTTAGATGGCATAAATGCTAAAATGGGAAAAATGACAATATTTTATGGTTCTCAAGGAATTACAAAGCAACGAAGAAGAGAAAAAAAAGAAGAAGACAAATGGAGAATGCGGTCTGGTTACAAATCCCCTTTCTATACTACCAATTGGAATGATATATTAAAAGTATCATAGAATGATGGTAATACTAAGATTTGTTATTTGAAGGAAGAGGAATGCAACTTAGACCTGAAGTCCACAGCTCTGCACAAACTGAACGCGCTTGGTATTCGGCCAATTCAATAAATCTAACCCTCCATAAATATTCTAATTTTTCATTTCCATTATTAGTTTTAGTTATTTTACTTAGAGAGGCTGGCAAATTACCAAGTTGTTCTGGAACAATGTTTCTAGCATTACGGGCTGCTTTATGAGCATTTAATCTATTCTTAAAAGCACCTATCTGTATAAACCAGTCATCTTGTAAACTATTGGACGATGAAAGATTGATAACTTTAGAAGGGATACTAAAACTTTTCACATTTTTATCTACAGCAGCAAGTTTAGGACGATTTTTAGGTAGTTCTGATAGTTTTGCTATTCTAACAAGAGGTTTAGAAGGAATCGTTTTAAAGTATTTATTGAGTAATTTAATCATATGTTTGTCGCGTGATCGTGCTTTTTTACCGCCAAAAACAACACCGATAATCCTTTGACCATTTCTTTCTACTGAAGCTACAAGATTAAAGCCAGAGGCATTAGTGTAACCTGTTTTGATACCATCAGTACCAGAGTAACTACCTAATAAATTATTATGGTTGGTATATTTAATGCCTTTATAAACAAAAGATTTAGTTTTAAATAATTTAAATAAATCAGGATGATTTTTCCTAATGGCCATACCTAGAGTTGCCATATCTCTTGCAGTAGATAATTGCCCTCTATTAGGTAAGCCTGACGCATTTTTAAATATTGTACGATTCATACCTAGCTTTTTGGCTTTTTTAGTCATTAGTTTAGCAAAATTTCTTTCAGATTTTCCTAAGTTTTCTGCGACAACTGTAGCTACATCGTTTGCTGATTTAGTAATCAAAGCCAAAATAGTATTCTTAACGTTAATTTTAGAGCCTGCAGCAAGGTTTAATTTAGAAGGTGGTTGTCTTGTTGCACGTTTAGAAACTTTAAATTTAGTGTTCATAGAGACTTTTTTAGATTTTAGTGCATCAAATATCATATATAAAGTCATGATTTTTGTTAAAGAAGCTGGATAATTTCGCGTATCAGCGTTTGTATTATGGTAAATACGCTTAGTCTTTTCATTTATAACAAAAGAAGCATATTTAGCACTAGCAGTAGATACAAAAATTAAGGAAGTTAAAATGAATATAGAAATTAACTTTAGCTTTTTAAAGTAAGACATATCTTTTTTTTTGTATGATAAAATTTTAAGAATATTAACCATATTAATATAATTTCTAAGCAAATTTTATATCTAAAAATTAAATTTAATAATGTTCTTTAGCATAAATATTAAAAAAATATAATCTAAACTAAATAAAAGACACATCATTTAGATTATTTTTTTAACAAAACACTATATTTAGTATAAAATACAAACAATAATTATGGAAGAGTATATTAAAAAAATTATTAACTTAAACTTGTTGAACGTTAATATCGTTATTATATTATTATTATAATTTTTCTATTAATCTGAAAGTCGAAATACATTGAATAGCAATAAAACGTTAAAATTTTATATAGAGCATAAAATGAAAACTATGCCATCAACTGTTATGACTAAAGATAATGATGAGAACGACGGAAATACAAAATTGGCTACAAAGCCAAAAACAAAAACTCCATCTCTTTACAGGGTATTGATGATGAATGACGATTATACGCCAATGGAATTTGTAATTGAAGTTTTAGAAAAATTTTTTCAAAAAAATAGAGAAGAAGCAACACAAATTATGCTTCATGTTCATCAACGTGGTATTGGTGTTTGTGGAATTTATACATATGATTTAGCAGAAACAAAAGCAATGCAAGTAATGAATTATGCCCGTAAATATGAGCATCCTTTACAAGTACAGTTAGAGAAGGAATAATAATGCTATCTAAATCCTTAGAAGAAACTTTAAGACGAGCAATGACAAATGCATCTTCGTTAAAGCACGAGTTTGCTACATTAGAACATTTACTTTTTGCTTTATTAGAGGATCAAGACGCTATTGAGGTTTTAAAAGCCTGTTCAGTCAATGTAAAAACTTTAGGAGAGGATATAAATAAATATTTAAAAGAAGATTTGAAGGCAATTATTACGTCAAATTCTGAAGCTGATACCCAGCCTACTGCTGGATTTCAAAGAGTTGTACAAAGAGCTGTAATACATACTCAATCTTCCGGCAGAACCGAAGCAACTGGTGCCAACATCTTAGTAGCAATGTTCTCTGAAAGAGATTGTTATGCAGTTTACTTGCTACAAAAACAAGAAATGAAACGTCTTGACGCGGTTAGTTTTATTAGTCACGGTCTAGCAAAAGATCCAAATTACTCAAAATCCACTTCGCCATCTGGTGCTGAAGGTGATGTAGAGGATACAGAAAACAAAAAATCTGAAAAAGCTTTAGATAAATATGCTGTAAATTTAAATGAGAAGGCAGCTGAAGGAAAGATTGACCCTTTAATAGGAAGACAATCTGAGCTAGATAGAACTATTCAAGTTTTGTGTAGAAGAACCAAAAATAATCCTTTGTTGGTTGGTGACCCTGGTGTTGGTAAAACAGCTATTGCTGAGGGTTTGGCTGATAGAGTTGTAAAAGGAAATGTCCCCGAAGTTTTACTAAATTCTGAAATATATGCTCTAGATATGGGTGCATTGCTTGCAGGAACTAGATATAGAGGCGATTTTGAGGAGCGTCTAAAAGCTGTTATGAAAGAAATTGAATCTAATGAAAATGCAATACTATTTATTGATGAAATACATACTATAATTGGTGCTGGAGCTACAAGTGGTGGTGCTATGGATGCCTCTAACTTGCTAAAGCCAGCACTTCAAAATGGTGGATTAAAATGTATAGGATCAACTACATATAAAGAATATAGAGGTTATTTTGATAAAGATAGAGCATTAGTTAGGCGTTTTCAAAAAATAGATGTTGCAGAACCAAATGTTGATGACACAGTAAAAATTTTAATGGGACTTAAATCGCGTTATGAAAAACATCATAAATTAAAATTTACAAATATAGCTATCAAAACGGCAGTTGAATTATCTGCTAGGTACATAAATGACAGAAAATTACCTGATAAAGCTATAGATGTTATAGATGAAACAGCAGCAGCTCAAATGCTGAAAAATAAATCTAAACGTAAGCGTATTATAGGCAAGGCTGAAATAGAAGAGACTATTGCATTAATCGCAAGAATTCCTCCAAGAAACGTTTCAACAGACGATAGAAAAGCACTTTCTAAGTTACAAGACGATTTGAAAAGAATGGTTTATGGACAAGACAAAGCAGTTATGGAATTGGTTTCAAGCATTAAATTGTCCAGGGCAGGTTTAAGAGAAGGTGAGAAGCCTATTGGTTGTTACTTGTTTTCTGGCCCAACAGGTGTTGGTAAAACTGAAGTCGCAAAGCAATTAGCTGAGGCTACAGGCGTAAAACTTATCAGATTTGACATGTCAGAATATATGGAAAGACACACTGTTTCTAGATTAATAGGTGCTCCCCCAGGTTATGTAGGGTTCGATCAAGGCGGTCTTTTAACTGACGCGATTGATCAGAATCCTCATTCGGTACTATTATTAGATGAAATTGAGAAAGCGCATCCTGATCTGTTTAATTTACTTTTGCAAGTTATGGATCATGGTAAACTAACG
>QBZG01000032.1 GCA_003282435.1 SAR116 cluster bacterium AG-335-B03 | reverse complement strand
TAGAGCTTCATGAAACAATTTTTATTAATTTCTAATACTACAGAAAAAAATATAGATAATAATATTCTAAATTATTTATCAAAAAGATTTGAAGAAATTTCATTTAAAAAGACAAATTTTAGAGAATTAAGTCCACAAGGAGCTTATGAGTTAGAACTTAAAAATGAGGAATTAAATTTAGAGCTTAAAAAATTTACTAAAAATTTCCTTATGCGAAATAATATTGACTGTAATTTTATAAAAGAAACAAAAAATAGGAAAAAAAAATTACTCTTAGCTGACATGGATAGCACTATTATTAAAGAGGAAAGTCTAGATGAACTTGCAAAGCAGATTGGCAAAGAAAAAGAGGTTATTAAGATTACGCATGATGCAATGAATGGCAATATTGATTTTAAAAAAGCATTATTGGAAAGGGTAGCAATTCTTAAGGATCAACCAGCAGATATATTAGAAAAATTAAAAAAAAGTATAAATATCAATGATGGAGCAATCGAGTTAATTAAAACTATGAAGCACAATAATTCAATTACTGTCCTAGTGTCTGGTGGTTTCACTTTTTTAACTGATTATTTAAAAAAATCCCTGGGTTTTGAACATGCACATGCTAATTCACTTGAAATTCGCCCTAACAATTTAAACAAAATGTATCTAACAGGTAAAGTTATAAACCCAATTTTAGATAAACATGCAAAAGTTTGGTACTTAGATGATTATGTAAGAAAGAACAAACTAGATTATGACGAGACAATATGTGTTGGAGATGGAGCAAATGATATTGAAATGATCAAAAAAGCGGGTTTAGGAGTTTCGTATAATGGTAAAAAAGTCTTAGAAAAAGAAGCCAATATTCATTTTAAAACAACAAATCTTTTAGGATTATTGTATGCACAAGGGTATAGTGACAACCAAATAATTTCCTGATTCTTTATTTTAACTCCAATGCAACAAATCTAGTGCCATTCTCAATCTTTACTAATAATAATAAGGCCTTTCTCTTCTGTTTTAGCGCATTCTTAATTGCTTCATCAATAACTTTAAGAGAATTAACCTCAATCTGACCTACCCTAATAATAACCATACCAGGTGTAAGACCAGCATCTTGGGCAGAACTATTATCTTTAACGGATGTAATTATAACACCTTTATCAATGTTCTTAAGTTTGAATTTTGACTTATTTTTGCTGTTTAACTCCTCTGCAACAAAACCTAGTTTATCATATTGCTTAGATTTTGCATCTTTAGAACTTGTTTTACCTATTAAATTTTCTTTTTCAGCCAATTCAAGCTCACCTAATATTACGTTAAGAGTTAATTCTTTTCCGTTTCTTAAGATTACCAATGGAACAGATTCACCGACGGGTGTTCCAGCAACAACTTTTGGTAACTCTTTCATATTTTTAATTTCAATATTGTTAAATTTTAGTATAACGTCTCCAGTTTTCACACCAGCTTTTTCAGCAGGACCACCTTCAGTAGCTGAAGAAACTAATGCACCTTTTGCTGTTTTCATACCTAAACTGTCAGCAATTTCTTTAGAAATTTCTTGAATAAGTACACCAAGCCAACCTCTTTTTGTTCTACCAAATTTCTTAAGTTGATCTGTGACCTGTTTAGCTAAATTGGATGACACTGCAAATCCAATACCAACTGATCCACCAGATTGGGAGAAAATGGCAGTATTAATTCCTACTACCTTGCCATTCATATCAAATAGTGGGCCACCTGAATTACCTCTATTAATTGATGCATCAGTTTGAATGTAATCATCATATGATCCTGACAGATTTCTACCCCTCGCAGATACGATACCAGCTGTAACTGTACCACCAAATCCAAAAGGATTTCCAATTGCCATCACCCAATCACCTACTCTAAGATCATTAGAGTTAGCAAATTTTACAGCTTTTAGCTTTGTTTTCTTAGGTTCAATTTTTAAAAGCGCAACATCTGTTTTTGGGTCCTTACCAACAACTTTGGCCTCAAAGGATGTATCATCATATAAGATAACCATAATTTTTTCAGCATTGTCTATAACATGATTATTAGTAATAATATATCCAGTTTGATCTATAATAAAACCCGAACCTAAAGATTGGGCTCTTCTTTTTTTACCATTTGGCTTTTCAAATTGTTTAAAAAAATCTTCAAATGGAGAACCTGGTGGAAAAGATGGCATTTCTCTAGATCTCTGCTCAATGACTGTAGTCGTAGAAATATTTACAACAGAAGGACTCAGTTTTTCAGCAAGATCTGCAAAACTTTCAGGGGCGCTTTTAGCACTGGCTAGATTAATAGAAAAAATTAATACAAAAATATTAATGCTAATTATGAGACCATAATTTTTAAAACAATTTAATATATGAGACATGTTTTCACCGTATTATTAATTTAATATTTAATGCCTATACAAAAAGGCAGATTTAAGGCCAAATCTTGAAACTATTTTGACAATTTAATAACAAAGAATAAATTTATTATAACTTAGTTACCCGTTTGTTTGCCAAAAAAACTAAAAAAATCACTGTCAGGACTCAATAACATAGTTGTACCGTCGTCAGAAAAAGTATTTTCATATGCAAGCATTGACCGGTAAAACTTAAAGAACTTTTCGTCTTGACCAAAAGAGTCAGAATATATTTTGATCGCAAGTGCATCTCCATCGCCTCTTAATGCCTCAGCTTTTCTCTTACTTTCAGCAACTAAAACTACTTTAGTTTTTTCAGCAATTGCTCTAATCTTTTGAGCTTCCTCAGCACCTTCGGCTCTAAATTCTTTCGCTTCTTGCTCTCTCTCTGTTTTCATTCTGTTAAAAATATTCTGACTTGTAGCTTCTGGATAATCCGCCCTTCGGATACGAACATCAACAATTTCCATACCTAATTTCTTTATTGTAGAATTTACTTCACCACTTATATCTTCAACTATTTTTGTTCTAGCGTCAGACAAAATTGCTGTAAGCTCAAACTTTCCAAAAACCCTTCTAACCGATGAATCAATGATTGATTCTAAACGTTGACGAGCACCAAATTCGTTTCTGACTGTCTGATAAAATAAAAGAGGGTCAATGATTTTAAATCTTGAATATGTATCTACTTCAAGTCTTTTTTGATCGGCTAAAATGACCTCTTCAGAGTCTTTGGATACCAAAGATAAAACTCTCTTTTCGAAATATGTAACTTCTTGTATGAATGGTATTTTGAAATTTAATCCAGGTTTATTAACAAGTCTTTTAGGTTCACCAAATTGTAGAACCAAAGCTTGCTGTGTTTGATCAACAGTAAAAAAAGAACTTAAAAGACCAAATAAAAATATTAATACACTTGTACCAGTTATTAATTTATAAGTAGACATTATTTATCACCCTTTGGTTTTAGTTGATCTAATGGAAGGTAAGGAACAACCCCTGATGAGCTTGCAGATTTATCCATTATAATTTTTTTAACTCTTGAAAATACTTTCTCCATAGTTTCTAAATATATTCTGGATTCAGTCACTTCAGGATTTAATTTATAGCTTTTATATATAGAGTTAAATCTATCTGCATCACCTTTAGCTCTATTAACAACCTCACTTGCATAAGCTTCAGCTTCAGAAATTAACTGTGCAGCTTCACCTCGAGCCCTTGGCACGATGTCATTTCTAAAAGCTTCAGCTTCATTAATTAAAGTATCTCTATCCTGCCTAGCTCTTTGAACATCATTAAATGCATCGATAACTTCAGCTGGTGGATCAACTGATAAAAGTTGTACATCTCTAATTTCAACTCCAGCCTCATATTCATTTAGTAGTTCTTGGAGCATGTTTTTAGCTTTTAATTGAATGTCTTGCCTACCACCCGTTAGAGCAGTTTGTATTTTTGTTTGACCGATAATATCTCTCATTACTGACTGCGCTGCTACCTTTACTGTTTCAGGAGGGTCTTGTATATTAAATAGGTAAGCTCCAGCATCAGCAATTTTCCAGAACACAATAAAGTCAATGTCAATATTATTTTCATCGCCTGTAATCATCTTAGATTCATCTGGAACATCTCTTCTACTTGTAGCGGCTCCACCAAATGATCTATAACCTACTTCGATTCGATTATCCCTAGTAACGTCAGGAGTCATAACTTTTTCGATTGGAGTTGGTAAATGGTAATGTAAACCCGGAGGGGTTGTTCTTACCCATTCACCAAATCTCATAACTACACCTTGTTGTTGAGGGTTAACTCTATATATGCCTGTCAATAGCCAAATTGCTAAAAGGATAAATAGTAATATAGTAATTCCTTTACCGCCTCCAAAGCCAGTAGGCATCATTTTTTTTAACTTATCTTTACTTTCTTTAAGCATTTGGTCAACATCAGGAGGAGTTCCATTAGAATTAGGTTTTTTACCCCAAGGATTTTGATTTCCACCATTGCCCCAAGGGCCTGAACCATTATCGTTGATATTATTGATTATCATAATTAAACTCCAAAAGCATTACAGCTATTTAACAAGTTTAACGGAACTTGTCTTTAAATTTGTATGGTTGATATTTGCACTCTAGTATAAAATTACAACCTTTACATAAAATTATTTCTGGACAAATAAAATGGATAATAAAAAATTAGATGAAATTGTCACAACACTAAGGTCTATTGTTCTTCAAGATCAATCAAATAATATATTTGATAGCAAGTGTGTTAATGGATTAAATTTTGAGAACAATAAAGTTCATTTTACTCTTGAACTTTTACCAGAACGATTAAAAGACGCTCAGCAAATCAAAAACTTTATTCAAGAAAAATTATTGTCAATCAAACAAGTTGATAAAGTAGAAATTATATTGACTGCTCATAATACAAAGAAAGAGAATAAAAGTTCACAAAATGCCCCTTTAAGACCTGCAAAAAATATTATTGCAGTCGCAAGTGGTAAAGGTGGTGTAGGAAAATCAACTACTGCAATTAATATCGCTTTATCACTATTAAAATTAGAATATAATGTCGGTATTCTAGATGCTGATATTTATGGACCAAGCCTTCCAAAGTTAACAGGTATATCCGATAAGCCAAAAAGTAACGGAAAAAAAATTATTCCACATAATGCATTTGGTTTACAAGCAATGTCCATCGGCTACTTAGTACCTGAAGACGCTGCAACAATTTGGCGAGGTCCTATGGTAATGAGAGCTGTTGAACAACTTCTGAGAGATGTAGATTGGCAAAATCTTGATATTTTAATAATAGATATGCCTCCAGGAACTGGTGATGCTCAATTAACACTTTCTCAAAGAGTAAAATTGGCTGGTGCCATAATTGTTTCCACTCCCCAAGATTTGTCATTAATAGATGCTCGAAAAGGTCTAAACATGTTTAAAAAAGTGAATGTTCCTATTTTAGGTATAATTGAAAATATGAGCTATTTCCAATGTACTAACTGCGACACTAAACATGAAATTTTTGGAAATGGTGGAGCAAAAGCTGAAGCTCAAAAATTAGGTGTGCCTTTTTTAAATGAAATTCCTCTTGATATAAGCTTAAGAACATCATCTGATGATGGAAATCCAATTGTACATAAAGAACCAAACAGTATTATTTCACAAAAATATATGGAGATTGGATCTCTAATAATGAAAACAATAGAACTAACTGAAAGACCTAGTCCAAGAATTATTCAATAATCATCTTTAAATAATCCTACTATAATGCCAATAACTAAACTCAGGTGAATTACTAGTTGCTTCAAAATCTTCAAGTTTTGTTTTTTTCCAATCATTTTCTTTCAATCTTGGAAACTTCGATCCTGATACTGCCCAAAAGTTTACCTTTGTCATTTCAATAGTATCACAATACTCTAATCCAAGCTCATATATTTGGGCTCCACCAAATAAAAATATCTTATTTTGTATGGCTTTATTTCCCATTTTTTTATTGGCTTCAATCCAAATATTGGCCTCTGTGATAGCATTCTCGAAAGAATTTGCTACAATTGCTCCTTCAGCCTTCCAAGAACCAGATTTAGTAAGAACTATGCTTGCTCTTCCAGGTAAAGGCCTACCAATTGAGTCCCAAGTTTTTCTTCCCATTATCAAAGGGGTACCCATTGTGATTATTTTTAATCTTTTTAAATCACCAGGCAAATGCCAGAGTAAATCATTACCATCTCCAATAACTCTATTTTGATTCATAGCAACAATACAAACAATAGGATTTTTTAAATCTTTTTTTCTTATCATTTATAAGGCTACCGGAGCAGAAATATGAGGATGAGGATCATAATTAATAATTTCAATATCTTCAAAAATAAAATCATTTATATTAGTATGTTTTTTCAAAAATTTTATTTGTGGTTTATTTTTTATTGATCTAGATAACTGTTTTTTAGCTTGTTCAAAATGATTTTTATATAAATGAGCATCCCCCAAAGTATGCACAAAATCACCAACTGATATATCACATACATTTGCTATCATATGCGTTAAAATTGCGTAGGATGCTATATTAAATGGAACGCCAAGAAAAATATCTGCACTCCTCTGATATAACTGACAAGATAATTTATTATCAGCTACATAAAATTGAAAAAGACAATGGCAAGGTGGTAATGCCATAGACCCTACATCTGATGGATTCCAAGCCGAAACAATCATTCTTCTTGAATTTGGATTATTCTTAATCTCACTAATCACATTATATAATTGGTCAAGCTTCCTTCCTTCAGGAGTACTCCAACTTCTCCATTGTTTACCATATACAGGTCCAAGATCCCCATTTTCGTCAGCCCACTCATCCCATATCGAAACATTGTTGTCTTTTAAATAAGATATGTTTGTATCACCTCTTATAAACCATAAAAGTTCGTGTATAATTGACCTTAAATGCAGTTTTTTTGTAGTCAGCAAAGGAAATCCTTTGTTCAAATCAAAACGCATTTGCCAACCAAAAACAGATTTGGTACCCGTTCCAGTTCTATCTTCCTTTACATTTCCGTGTTTTAATACGTAGTCTAACAAATCTAAATATTGCTTCATTCAATTATCTCAACCTATAATATTTTAAAACTTTCTTAATGTGGTCTTTAATAAAAAAAATAAATAATGTATACTAAAAAAGTCATTTTAATGACTATGGTGATAAACATTTTTTAGAATAAGCTTAGCGGACCCGGGGGCGGTACCCGGCGCCTCCACCATATATATGTGGGGGCGAAACAGGATCGACGCATGTAGTAAAAATCAAACTTTCACTCGGTATTGTACCACCGTTATCGGACTATTATAATAGTTGCAAATGACAACTATGCTCCGGTAGCTGCAGCAGCGTAAGCAGCCAAAGCAACCGAAACTTAGTCCAATTCTATAGCTAGAATTGGCGGGGTTTCAGTTTACCTGGCAACAGAAAAACTTGGGTGGCGAGAAGTTTACTTCTCGCCACTTTATCTAAGTAATTTCCAAATTTGTCTTGAAAAAGTTACCTTTAGAAATGTAGAATACATAAAAAACTTTTAGGATATATTTCAGTGAATAATAACGATGATGGTACACTAAACATTAAGGGTTTTGATTATGATGATTTAGTAGAAGAAAGCCTTAAAAATGTTGTTAAGAAAGTATTAAAAATTACAGCTGAATCTGGGCTTGTAGGAAACAGTCATTTTTTTATTTCTTTTAATGGAAATGATAATGAAGTTATTGTCCCAGATGAATTAAAAAGTACTGACAGTTCTGAAATTAAGATAATTATTCAACATCAGTTTTGGGATTTAAAAGCAACTGACGAACATTTTGAGGTGACTTTATCTTTTAATGGTCAAAAGAAAAATATTTACGTTCCTTATAAAGCAATAACATCTTTTACTGATCCTTCAGTAGGATTTGGTCTACAATTTAAAGTTGAAGAAAAAAAAATAATCCCTAATGAAGAAAAGAAAGATGAAAATATTGTATTAAAAAATAAAAAAGACCAAACAAAACAGACAAACGAAACTGAATCTGGAGAAATTATTTCTCTTAATGAGTTCAGAGATAAAAAATAAATGTTATTATCTGAAATAGGAGATTTTTTTGAGCGAATTTAATTATTCACCAATGTTTCCACTTTTAAAAGACCATACTGAATATATAAAGATATCAGATTCTTATGTTAAAACCTCTCTAATAAATGATATTGAAATTTTAACTGTAGACCCTGAAGCTCTAACTTTACTCTCCCAAAGAGCTTTTAAAGACGTGTCTCACTTATTAAGAAAATCACATTTGCAGCAACTTAGAGATATACTTGAAGATAAAGATGCGTCTGAAAATGATCAATTTGTTGCCCTAACGATGTTAAAGAATGCAAACATATCTTCGTCAGGCGTGCTACCTATGTGTCAAGATACCGGTACAGCTATTATTTTAGGCTATAAAGGTGAAAAAGTTTTTACGAATACAGATGATGGAAAATATTTATCATTAGGTGTTTATAATACTTATCAAGAAAATAATTTACGCTTTTCTCAATTAGCACCTTTGTCAATGTTTGAAGAAAAAAATACAGGTAACAACTTACCTGCCGAAATTAGTTTATTTGCTTCAGAAGGACAAGAATATAAATTTGCATTTGTTCAAAAAGGTGGTGGATCTGCTAATAAAAGTTTTTTATTTCAAGCAACACCCGCAACCTTAAATTGTGAAAATTTAAAAAAATTTCTATATGAAAAAATTATTTCTCTAGGCACTGCTGCTTGCCCACCCTATCATTTATCTATTGTTATTGGAGGGACATCGGCTGAACTAAATTTAAAAACAGTTAAACTTGGTTCTATGCGGTATTTAGATAATTTACCAAATCAAGGTGATTTTAAATCTGGTCATGCATATAGAGACTATGAATGGGAAAAAATAATATTAAATCTCACACGTGAAATGGGTATAGGTGCACAATTTGGAGGTAAATATTTTTGTCATGATGTGAGGGTTATTAGACTTCCAAGACACGGAGCATCTCTTCCAATAGGTATTGGAGTTTCTTGTTCAGCTGATAGACAAATATTAGGTAAAATTAACAAGCATGGAATTTTCTTGGAAAAGTTAGAGACTGACCCTAGTCAATTCATGCCTGATACTTTTATTAGTGATGTTTCTGAAGAAGTTACTAACATTGATTTAAAACAGCCTATGAAAAATATTTTGAAACAGCTAGATGAGTGTGAAGTGAAAAAAAGAGTAAGTCTTACTGGCCCACTTATCGTTGCAAGAGACATAGCTCACGCAAAGCTACTTGACAGACTTAAAAATGATGGATCTTTACCCGATTATATTAAAGATCATCCTGTATATTATGCTGGCCCAGCTAAAACACCTAAGGGAATGGCTTCTGGCTCTTTTGGACCAACTACTGCTGGACGAATGGATGGATATGTTGATGAATTTCAAAAAAATGGTGGTTCAATGGTTATGCTGGCAAAAGGGAATAGATCCTCACAGGTAAGAGATGCTTGTCGTAAATATGGTGGGTTTTATCTTGGTACTATTGGAGGAACTGCAGCCAAAGTTGCTCTTGATTGCATAAAGAAGATAGAAGTATTAGAATATCCCGAATTAGGTATGGAAGCCGTATGGAAGATTGAAGTTGAGAAATTTCCTGCATTTGTAGTAATAGATAATAAAGGAAATGATTTTTTTAGAATTTAAAAAATATAATTTTATGTAGTCATATTTTTCATTATTGAGTAAAGGTCAGATTTACCTTCAAATCCAATACCCTCAATTTCTGGTAAAGTAACAATACTATTTTCAACTTTTACTCCATCAGGAAAACCACCATAAGGTTGGAAAAGATCAGGGTAACTTTCATTACCTCCTAAGCCTAAACCAGCCGCTATTGCTAAGGACATTTGATGACCACCATGTGGAATACATCTTGAAATGTCCCAATTATAATCTTTAAGCATTTTAATTATTTTCAAGTACTCAACTAATCCATAACTTAGCGCACAGTCAAATTGCAGCCAGTCTTTTTCTTTTCTCATTCCAGCATATCGGATTAGATTTCTAGCATCATAAAAGGAAAATAAATTTTCACCCGTGGCTAATGAGCCCGAATAAAAATTTCCTAGCTGCTTATGAAGCTCAAAATCTAATGGGTCTCCAGGTTCCTCATACCAAAACAAGTCATAGTTTGAAAGTGCTTTTCCATACTTAATTGCTGTTTGAAGATCAAATTTTCCATTAGCATCAACTGCAAGTTTGTCATTAGGGCCTAAAATTTTTAAGACTGCTTCTATCCTTGCACAATCCTCAGACAAAGATGCACCACCAATTTTCTTTTTAACGACTGAGTAACCAAGATCTAGATATTTTTTTATCTCATCAGTTAAACCTTGTATACCTTGATCAGCCCAGTAATATCCACCAGCGGCATAAACAAATACTTTTCTATTAACTGTTCCATTTCCATACTCTTCAGCAAGCATCTGAAATAATGGTTTTTTTTCTATTTTAGAAACAAGGTCCCAAATTGCCATATCTATTGTTCCAACAGCAACTGAGCGCTCTCCATGACCACCAGGTTTTTCATTTTTCATCATAAGATCCCACATTTTTATAGGATCGAAATTATTTTCTTCCTCATTTAATATTTCTTTAGGATTAGCTTCTAGTAGGCGTGGAACAAACCTTTCTCTGATAAGATGCCCTTGACCATATCTTCCGTTAGAGTTAAAACCATATCCAATTAAGGGCTTTCCATTTCTTTTAATATCAGAACAAACAGCAACTAAACTTATTGTCATTTTAGAAAAATCAATATAAGCATTCTTAATGTTAGAACTAATTGATTTAGTTTCTTCTATAACTTTTGTTATCTTCATGATTTAATCCTTTATTAGAGAATTCAATTGTAGAAGAGTTATAAAAGTTTAAAAAAATTAAAAAAAATAAGTAATAATTAAGGATTGATTAACCTTGACGAGCTTTAAATCTGGGATTTCTTTTATTTATAACGTACAAACGACCCCTACGTTTAACAATTTGACAGTTTCTATCTCGTACTTTTAATGTTTTTAAAGAACTTACAACTTTCATAATTTGCACCATCAATGATTACTACAATTAAATATATTACGAAACAAATTAGGTCAAGGCGTATTATAGAAAACAAAAAGGTTTATTTAAACTTTATTCCACAACCACCTAAGCCACAATACCCATTTGGATTCTTATGTAAGTATTGTTGATGATAAATTTCAGCAAAATAATATTCTATATCACTCTTTATTTCTGTAGTAATATTTTTTAAACCTTCTATATTTAACAATTCTTGAAACTCTGCCATTGTATTTTTAACTTCAACCAAATCCTCTTTATTTTTGATAAAGATTGCAGATCTATACTGTGTACCTATATCATTACCTTGTCTCATTCCTTGAGTTGGGTCATGTCCTTCCCAAAAATAAATTAAAACTTTTTTTATGCTTATTTTATTTGGATCATATACTACTCTTACTACCTCTGTATGACCAGTTAAACCACTGCATACCTCGTCATAGGTTGGATTTTTAGTATGACCACCAGCATAACCTACTGATGTGTGATATACTCCATGAAGATTCCAAAAAATTTTTTCTGCGCCCCAAAAACAACCCATGCCAAGAACGATTTCACAGAACCCTTTTGGAACATACATAAGGTCACGTCCATTTATCTCATGAGATAATTTATCAATGAGTGGATTATCTCTACCTACAAGCGCGTTACTCTTATCTATTACCTGATTTTTATATTTAGAAAAAAACATACGACCCTCTTTTTTGAATTTTTATATTATAGATATCATATTTTATTTAAACCATAACTTGACCAATTCTATATGGCAATATAATCAAACTATTAAAATAATTTAGGTTAATTTAGTATGAATGATGATGTTTATGGAATAAAAAAATGGGGTAATGACATTCTTGAAATACTTGAGAATGGAAATATTGGACTAAAAAATCCATTTCATCCATGTAATTCTCCTGCGGACTTGATCAAAATTATCAAAAGTCTGAACGAAAGAGGAATAAGTTGCCCAGTTTTATTGAGAGTTGTAGATTACTTAGCATTTAGAATAAAACAAATTAACAACTCTTTTTTTAGAGCAATTAGAGAAATAAAATACAAAGGTGAATATAAAGGTGTTTTTCCTGTAAAAGTAAATCAACAAGCTCAAGTAATTGATAGAATAGTTGAGTTCGGTAAAGAATTTGATTTTGGTTTAGAAGTTGGTTCCAAACCAGAATTATTAATAGCTTTAGCGCATGATCTATCAGCCAACTCTACAATAATTTGCAATGGAATAAAGGATAGAGAATTTATTCATCTTGCAATTTTATCGATAAAAATTGGTTTTAAGACTATTTTAGTTTTAGAAAGCCCAAGAGAACTTGATCTTATAATTAAAATTTCAAAAGAACTAAACGTCCGTCCATTGCTTGGAATTAGGGTAAAATTAACCAATAAAGTTAGCGGTAATTGGTCACAATCAAGTGGTGATCGAAGCGCATTTGGATTATCTGTTGAACAAGTTATGGAAGTTATAAATAAGTTAAAAATATATGATTACCTTGATTGCTTAATTTTACAACATTCACACCTTGGAAGTCAGATACCAGATATAATTGAGATAAGAAAAGCAACTCAAGAAGCATGTAGATTTTTTTCTGAAATGACTAAACTTGGTGCGCTATTAACCTATTTGGATCTTGGTGGAGGTTTAGGAGTGGATTATACGGGAGAACAAAAATCTGCTTTTAATTCTATAAATTATTCCCTGGATGAATATTGTACAAATATAGTAGAGACAGTTAAATATGAACTTGACCAATCCAAAATAGCTCACCCAACAATAATAACTGAATCTGGCAGAGCTTGTATAGCGTCTAGCTCAATGCTTATTTTCAATATTTTAGAAACAACTAACTTTGATAGTAAAAAAACTCAAACAATCAATGAAGAGGATCATCCTTTACTCAAAAATATGATTCAAATTCCTGAATATCTAGGTTTAGAAAGAGCGCAAGAATGTTTGAATGATCTAAACTATTACAGAGATGAGATAAGAGCCCTCTTTAGAAGTGGTCAAATCGATCTACCTAATATGGCTAAGACCGAGGAAACCTATTTATATGTTATAAACAAAATTAAGACGGTCCTATCTTCATCAACAGAAATAACCGAAGAACTTCAAGATTCAATTGATAATATGGCAGATATTTATCACGGTAACTTTTCATTATTCCAAAGTCTTCCAGATGTTTGGGCTATAGATCAAATTCATCCAATAGCACCAATACAAAAACATCATAAATATCCTGACAGAAGAGTTATTTTAAATGACATTACTTGTGACAGCGACGGCATTATAAATAAATTTGTTCTGAAGGATGGTGTTTCAAACACTTTACCACTTCACAGTATTAAAGCTAATGAAGATTATTTTTTAGGTGTTTTTTATATAGGCGCATATCAAGAAACTTTAGGTGACCTTCATAATTTATTTGGTGATACAAATGTAGTTACAATAAAATTAAAAGAAAATGGTAATTATCAGCTATTGCACGAACAAGAAGGTGACACTATTTCTGAAGTATTATCATATGTCGAGTATGAACCAAAAGACATTATAAATAGATTTAAGCGTATAGTGGAAGATGCTGTTAGAAGTAGAGACTTATCCTTAACTGAGAGGAAGCAATTGAT
>QBZG01000031.1 GCA_003282435.1 SAR116 cluster bacterium AG-335-B03 | reverse complement strand
ATAATTGTTGTTATCTGAAATTTGTTGATACAAAATTGAGTTTAAATGATTTTCTTTTTCATATATTAATATAGAGTTATCTTTATCCATATATGCAATCCTTGTGGCAAATCGTGAATATAAAATTTTAAAAACATATGATTATGAACAATACAACTCTAACATTAAAAATGAAAAGAGCAATATCAGAGCTCAGAAGTGGTGGTAAAATAGTAATATCAGATAATAGTTTTGGAACTTCCATTTTGCTGATGTCAGCGGAATTAATAGAAAAAGAGAGTGTTAAAAAACTATCTGAGTTTGCTTTGTCTAGACCTAATATTATTTTGTCTAGTAATCGTTGTAATGCAATTGGTATAGAAGTTAGTAATCAACCATGTTCAATTTTAATTGAAAATAATTGGACAATGAATGACATATTGTCACTATGCATGCCACTAACTGGCTACAAAATTCCAACTATAAACGGTGTAATAACAGAAAATAATACAAGTATTATTTCTTATTGTTTGTTAATCTTGAGACAGTCAAGACTTCTTCCAGCTGGACTAATGTCTATTATTTCAAATGTAGCTCCCGAAAACATAAATCAATGGACGTTTAAAAACAATTTTATACATGTTGATGTAAACGATATAAAGTCTTACGAGCAAAGAAGCGCGGAAAGCTTGGTAATGGCTGTAAGAGCTAAAGTTCCAATTGCTGAAACTGAAAACTGTGAAGTTATTATTTTTAGACCTCAAGACGGCGGAGATGAACATTTTTGTTTAGTTTTTGGAAAAACTAGAGAAATTCGTAATGAATTTAAAAATGAGACTTTGGTAAGAGTTCATAGCCAGTGCATCACTGGAGATATTCTTGACAGCCTAAAGTGTGACTGTGGCCAACAACTAAAACAATCTATTAAAATTATGGCAAAAGCAGATGAAGGTGTATTAATTTATTTAGCACAAGAAGGTCGTGATATTGGTTTATTAAATAAACTTAGGGCTTATTCTCTGCAAGAAATTGGAATGGATACAGTCGAAGCAAATCAGGATTTAGGCTTTAATGACGATGAAAGGCTATATTATCCAGCTAAACAAATGCTCTCACAATTGAAAGTTGATAAAGTAAAATTAATTACCAACAATCCAAAAAAAGTAGAGCACTTAAAAAAATTAGGTATAAACGTAATCAAACGTATACCAATTAAAATTAATCCAAATAAGTATAATGAGAATTATCTTAATACTAAGTCCAAGAAATCAGGGCATATTTTATAATTAAAATTCTCTAGGTCCAAAGAATAATGAACCTATCCTAACTGAGGTTGCGCCAAACTTTATAGCCTCTTTAAAGTCATTACTCATTCCCATAGACAATTTAAACAAGCTATTCCTATCGGCAATCTTTTTTAAAAATGCAAAATGCATTGCGGGTTCTTCATTCTGTGGTGGAATACACATTAAACCGCTAATAGGCAATTTTAAGTCTTTTGTACAGTATTCAAAAAAAGAATCAATTTCTGTTGGTAGTAAGCCACCTTTTTGTGTTTCTAAACCTGTGTTAACTTGAATGTAAAAACTTTTTGTTTTTGATTCATAATTGAAATTTTTAGCAATTTCCTTTGCTAATTTTTCTCGGTCAATTGTTTCAATAATGTTAAAGAGTTTGAGCGCTTGCTTTACCTTATTAGTTTGAAGTGGGCCGATTAACCTTAATTCTATATCATTGTATATTTCTATTCTTTTTTGCCACCTTTGTTGAGCCTCTTGAACTCGATTTTCACCAAAAATCTTTTGACCAGACTTTATAGCTAATTCTATCTTTTCTTCTTCTTGTTTTTTAGAAACTGCTACTAGTTGTGGATAAGGCAATGAAGAAAAAATACTATTTTTGTGTGCTATTTTAATTGCTTCCAATATAGTTTTTCTTTTATTTTCAATATTTTCATTTTCCAAAATTGTTTCTCCAAAAAATCTTATCTTAACAATAAAATGAAAAATTTGAAATTTTTATTGTGTTGCATAAATGCAACAATAAAATCAAATAAGTGACATTTATATCATTAATGCTGGTCTTTATAAATATTTTAAATTAATTATAAATAAACATTTCTGTGGTGGAAATGTAATTAACTGTTTTCTCAATTTAGAAAACTCAATATATAAAGGGGATACGCAATGCGTAAATTACTTTTAGGCACTACAGCTTTGGCTGCAGCTGCCACAATATCAGCAAATGCTGCTCTAGCAGATGTTTCCATATCTGGTAGTTACGAGTTTAAGTACTTATCACGAAGCTCAAATGACACAACGGTTGACGGAACATCATTTGGACACGGTGATAACGATTTAATTATTAATTTCTCAAGTAAAACTGATTCTGGTCTAACTCTTGGTTATAGATATGACTTCACTGCAGTTAGTTCTGATGCTATGACTCATTCTGCTGACGAGAATTCATTATCAATTAGTGGTGGATTTGGAAAAATTGTCTTAGGTACTGATGATGACGCTTCAGATTCATACAACATTGATGAGATGGACTTAATCGCAGAAGAACCAACTGCAGGTACTACTAACTCAAGTATCAGAAGAAACTCTTCTGTTGCTTCTTCTGATGCAATGAAAGTGGCTTATCACATGCCTGCTATGGGTGGTTTAACTGCAGGTGTTTCACACACTGACAGTGGAGCTGACGGCACTGCAGATGTAACAGCTATGGGCGCTAAGTATGGCATGAATGCAGGTGGCGCAGCTATCACATTAGGTTATGCTACCAAGACCACTGAGAATGCAACTCAAGATCAAGATGATTCAAGCATGGGTGTAAAAATTGCACAAGGTGATCTGTCTTTAATTATATCACAAGGTTCTTATGAAGCTAGTGATGAAGATATAGAAAGTCAAGGTGCATCAATTAGCTATAAAATGCCTAATGGTATGACACTTGGTGCTTTCACATTTAAGTCAGAGGATGATTTAGACGTGGGTGAAGAATACACTGCTTCAGGTGCTGAAGTTCAATATTCTATTGCTTCAGGCTTAACAGCAGTTATAACTGTAATTGATTATGACTATAAAGTTACCGCAGCAAATCATGAAGCAACCCCAGTAGCTGATTCTGGTACTATGTCTCAACTTACTATTAAAACTTCATTCTAACCGTTTTAATAAATTAATTAAAAGGCGACTTCGGTCGCCTTTTTTTATATGTTTTCATATTAATTTATTGATGTATTATAAAAATCTAATTAGAACATATGGATATTTTTTTATAAGGCTAGTTATATGATTAAAAACATAACACTAATAATGCTGATTTTAATAATATCGTCTTGTTCGAGCAACGAAATTGTCTCAAATCCTGTAACTGGAAAAAAATCAAAACCAGGCCTGTTTTCTAAAGATGCTGAAAAAGGTATATCAATTTCTGATATTTTAAACCAGGAAAGTAAAGAGGGTATTAGTGTTAACGTAAATGGTTACTTATGGAGAGCATCTTTAGATGTTCTATCAATTGCACCTTTGGTTTCTACTGATGCATTGGGCGGGACAATTGTTACTGATTGGTATGTTAATAAAAATATTAAAAATAAAAGAATAAAAATCATGGCTTTTATAAAGACTAGTGAGTTAAGATCTGACGGTATAAGTGTTAAGGTTCATGTTCAAAAGTTAAAAAATGGTATTATAGCTGAAACATATACTGATGATGATTTAGCATCTCAAATTGAAAATAATATTTTAAACGAAGCTCGAAATTATAGAATTAATTCTTTAAATAAATAACAAATATGAAATACAACCCTTCTTTAATTGAAAAAAAATGGCGAAAAAAGTGGAATGATTTAGAGATTTTTAAAGCCAAAATTGATTATAGCAAACCCAAGTATTACGTATTAGAAATGTTCCCATACCCATCAGGAGCAATACACATGGGACATGTTCGTAATTACACTTTAGGTGATCTTGTTGCCAGATATAAGAAGGCTCAAGGCTTTAATGTTCTTCATCCTATGGGATGGGATGCTTTTGGATTACCAGCAGAAAATGCTGCAATTGAAAATAAAACCCTTCCATCTAAATGGACCTACTCAAATATCGAAATTATGAAAAATCAACTCAAACAAATGGGTTTGTCTTATGACTGGGACAGGGAATTTGCAACTTGTAATCCAGATTATTATAAATTTGAACAAAAAATGTTTTTAGATTTCTATAAGGCAGGAATTGCCTATAAAAAAGAAACAGTTGTGAATTGGGACCCTATTGAACAAACGGTCTTAGCTAACGAACAGGTTGTTGATGGGCGTGGATGGCGTTCTGGTGCTGAGGTAGAGAAAAAGAAAATGAAAGGGTGGTTTCTTAAAATTTCTGATTTTGCTGAAGACTTACTAAATGAAATTGATAACTTAAAGGAATGGCCTGATAGAGTTAAAATTATGCAAAGAAACTGGATTGGTAAAAGCAATGGTGCCACTATAAGTTTCTCAATAAATCATTCAGACGATAAAGTTGAAATTTTTACGACTAGGCCAGATACAATTTATGGTGCAACATTTATTGCTATTTCACCACAACATCCATTGTCATTAAAAATTGCCGCGAATGACAATAAAGCTAAAGATTTTATAAAGTTTTGTGAAAAACAATCCAACAAAGCAGAAGATCTAGAGAAAGCTGATAAATTAGGTTATGAAACAAGCTTTACTGTCTCACATCCCTTTAAAAAAGAGATAAATTTAAAAATCTATATTGCAAATTTTATATTAATGGATTACGGAACTGGTGCTATTTTTGGCTGTCCAGCTCATGACCAAAGAGATTATGATTTTGCTAAAAAATACTCTTTAGACATTTTACCTGTTGTTGAAAATGACAATATTCTTCCTTACACAGGAGATGGTTTACACATTAATTCCGATTTTTTAAACGGATTAAATACAAAGGAAGCTATTGATTTAAGTATAAAGGAATTGCAGAATTTAGGAATTGGAAAAGAAACTGTAACATATAGAATTCGAGACTGGGGAGTATCTAGGCAAAGGTATTGGGGGTGCCCTATACCCATAGTGTTTTGTAGCAATTGTGGTGAGGTTCCATTACCTGAAAACCAACTTCCTATTTGCCTCCCAGAAGACATAAATTTTGATATAAAAGGTAATCCCTTAGTGTCTCATCCAACATGGAAAAACACAAAGTGTCCAAAATGTAATCAAGATGCTACTAGAGAAACTGACACATTTGACACTTTTTTTGAATCTAGTTGGTATTTTGCTAGATTTACAGATTTGAATCCTTCTAAAGCGTTTACTGATGAAGCATTTAAATATTGGATGCCTGTTGACCAATATATAGGCGGTGTTGAACATGCTGTGATGCATCTTCTTTATTCAAGATTTTTTATGCGAGCTTTGAAATTTGTGAAAACAATTGACTTAAAAGAACCTTTTAATTCTCTCCAGACTCAGGGAATGGTTTGTCATCAAACTTTCAAAACTCAAAACGAAAAATGGCTTTTTCCTAAACAAGTAATAAAGGAAAATAATACATTCTTCAATATAAATACAAAAGAAGAAGTTATAGCCGGAAGAATTGAAAAAATGAGTAAATCCAAAAAAAATGTAATTGACCCTCAACAAATAATTCAAACTTATGGTGCGGATACTGCAAGATTTTTTATGCTTTCTGATTCTCCACCTAATAGAGATATGGAATGGTCAGATTCAGGAATAGAGGGTTCATGGCGCTTTTTAAATAAATTATGGAACCTTGTTATCAACTTAGAAATAGAAAATATAGACAATAAACTTCCTACTAACTTGTCAAAATCACATAAAGATTTACTAGCAACGTTAAATACAACTATAAAAGAAGTCACGAAATCTATTGATGATTTTCATTTCAATATTGCCGTAGCGTCAATAAGAAGTTTATTTAATGCCATTTCATCCTTTCAAATATTAAATAATGATGACAGGTGTGTTATTTTACATAGTGTCAAAAAGATGTTAATCCTAATCAATCCTATGGTCCCTCATATTGCCGAGGCATTATGGGAAAATTTAAATGAAAAAAATTTAATTGCTAATGAAATCTGGCCTATAGCTGATAAATCCTTTGAAGAAAAACATATAATAAAAATACCAGTTCAAGTTAATGGAAAAATGAGAGCAATTATTGAAGTTCAAAAAGATTTGAATAATGATCAGTTAAAACAAATAGCCTTGAAAGAGAAAAATATATTAAAGTTTTTGAGTGATAAACCAAAAAAAATTATTATAGTACCCAATCGTATTGTAAACTTTGTAATTTAATATAGGGTTAAGCATGTTTTTCATAAAAAAAATTTTTGTTTTTTTACTTCTCATAATTACTTTTGGTTGTACTTCATACGATATTAATAAAACCAAATCTATTAATTTAAGAACTGTATCTATTGAGACGCCAAGTGATAGATACAATATCATTTTCAAAGAGTATTTAAAAAGAAAATTCTATAATAAAAAAAACCTCGAACCTGGCTTTATTTTAAAGACTGACATTTCTTTTAATTCTAATAAAACAATGTCAGTAAGCGGTTTAGCAGTACTTAATTCAACTAAAGCTGTTGTTAGGTACTCACTAGTAGATAATGGCTCAAATACTTTGATTAAGTCTGGCTCAATTAAAACTTTTCCTGCATTAAGTTCTTCTTCAAATTCACTCTATAGTAATGAAGAGAGCTTAAAACATATTAAGGAAAGATTGAGCCAAAGTTCAGCCAATAAACTTTATTTATTAACTAAAGTAATACTAAGAAAATTAGATTGAAGATAAAGTCTGAAAATTTCGAAGATTATATAAAAAATAATTACCAAAAAAATAAAATAGTTTTTTTATATGGATCGAATTTTGGTTTAATAGAATTATTATACAAAAATTCTATAAAATTATTAAATATTAATGTAACTGATCCTTTTAATGTTTCTAAAATTAATGGAAGTGAGTTCAAAGAAAATCCATCTATTTTAGAAGATAATATTAACACATTAAATATTTTTTTAGAAAAGAAATTCATCTTATTAGATTTATTAGATGTAACGATTAACAAACATATTGAAAATATTATTTTAAACACTGTCGTTAAAGAAGACTTGAACTATTTACTTATTATAAAAGCAGGTAATATAGGCTCTCAAAATAAATTAGTGAAGCATTTTGAAAAATTAAACAATAGTATTGTAACACCATGTTATGAAGAAAACAGTAATAAAATTAAAAGTGAAATAAGAAATTTGTTTTTGAAACATAAAGTTTCTTTTTCTAGTGATTTTATACTTCATTTAAGTACTAAATTTAGCTCAGACTCATTATCTAACAAAATGGAAATTGAAAAGTTAGATAATTTTCTAACAAATAATACTAATATCTCTAAAAACTCACTAACTAAATTTATTTCAAGTACTGAGAATATAAATTTAACTCAAATCTTAAAAGCATGTTTAAATGGAGAGACTAAAGTCTCCTTATTTTATTTAGACAAAATTTATGAGAGATCAAATAGTAATATTGTACTTATTAGGATGTTTGGTAAACATTTCAAAACTATTGAGAAAATTCTTTTATTAAGTGAACACGAAAAGAGCTTTTCAATTGCTATAGATAATTTAAAGCCACCTATTTTTTTTAAAGACAAGCCCTTTTTTCTTTATCAATGCAAATTGTGGTCATACAAAAAAATTAATCTAATTCAAAAAAAACTCATTGATCTTGAATTAAAAACAAAGACAGGCTTATATCCAGAAAAAACTCTAATATCTCAATTTATATTATCAGTCTCTGTGTTAGTTAAAAAAAATGCTAGGACTTAATTTTCTTTAACAAATAATTAAATTCAGATAGGTTATTACATTCTAATTTTATATTTCCTTTTTCTTTTATATTATCAAAATTAATCTTCGCTTTAATACCGGTAATTTCTAAGATCTCCTTTTCTAATTCTAAAATATCTAAATCATTATTTTTAGATAAAGGTAATTTTTTATTTTGCTTCTTTACAAGTGTTTCAACTTGTCGTGAAGATAAATTATTTTTGTAAATTAATTCAAGTAAACTATCAGTATAATTATGACCGATAAGAGGTCTTATTTGACCAACAGTTAACTTTTCCTGTGTTAGAAATTCTTTTGCTAGATCTGACAACGCCTGTAACCTTAAAATATTTGCAATGTAAGGACGCGATTTACCTACCGCTTTAGAAATTTCTTCTTGTGTATAATTATATTTTTCTATTAAAGATTGGTAACCTTCAGCCTCTTCTATTGGATTTAACTCCGATCTTTGAATGTTTTCTACTAAAGAAAATTCTGCAATTCTCTTGTTGTCTATATCATCTCTTATAATTGAAGGTATTTCATGAATTTTGGCTAACTGACAAGCTCTCCATCTTCTTTCTCCAGCTATAAGATAATAATGCTTTCTTTTGTCGTCCCTAGTTTTTAAAATTATAGGCTGAATCACGCCTTGATTTTTTATTGACTTTGATAAAGATTCTAGTTCTTTCTTATCAAATATTTTTCTTGGTTGCCATGGTCCGGGTTGTATAAACTCTATTGGAACCATTTTATACTCTTCAGGAATATTTTCAGATAAAATTGATTTTTTTTCAAATTCACTTCCTAGTAAACTTGAGAGACCGCTTCCTAATCCACTAGTTTTAGTAATTTTATTTTTTTTCATTGTAAATAGTCTCTTGATTTATAATTTCACCCGCAAGAGATGCATAAGCTTGAGATCCAGGGCAAGCTATATCATACATCAAAACTGGTTGACCATAACTCGGAGCTTCAGAAACTCTAACATTTCTAGGTATAACAGTTTTAAAAACCCTGTTATTAAAATGATTTTTAACATCATTTGATACCATTTCACAAATCTTGTTCCTCTTATCAAACATAGTCAATAATATACCCTTTAATTCAATATCTTTGTTAAAATTACCTTTAACGGATTCTAATGTCTTCATAAGCTGCGAAAGTCCCTCTAATGCATAATATTCTGTTTGTAACGGAATTATAAGACTTCTTGCAGCGCATAATGCATTTAATGTAAGCAACCCTAATGATGGTGGACAGTCTATAAATATATAATCATAGCTACTTTTTATGTTATTTAATAAACTCTCAACTTTATACTCTCTTTCTTGCACATCAACTAATTCTTGTTCAAGAACAGATAAATTGGGCGATGTAGGAATTATATCAAGCTTAGGGATCATAGTAGATTTTATTGCACTATTGATATCTATTTTTCCACAGATTATAGAGTATAAATCCTTATCTCTTTCGTTATGTTTAACGCCAAGCCCTGTACTAGCATTACCTTGTGGATCAGAATCAATAATTAATGTTTTCTTATCACAAGCTGCCATGGCAGTAGCTAAATTGACAACAGTGGTTGTTTTGCCTACACCACCCTTTTGGTTGGCAACAGCAATAATTTGATTAAGCTTATTATTCATTCTTAGTGTTTAACATATTTCTTTTATTAATGTATAAAATTTTACCAAATTTATCTGTAATTGATTGGAATTCTTCAATAGAAAAATCTTGCTTTTGAATTAAGTTTGAAATTTCTTGTCTATATGATTTACCTTTTAAAAACAACATCTTAGGAAATTTATTTTTAGTTGAGGATTTGTTTACGAAAGCTTCTGCATAATCTATCAACTTATTTAGTGGGGCTAAAGCTCTGGCAGTAATAAGTTCAGCATCAAAATATTCTAAATTTTCAATTCTACTGTTATGAACTTTAACAGGTATTTCAGAAAGCATGCTAACTTCACGTAAAAAAGTACATTTTTTTGAATCTGATTCAACTAGATGGATTTTTTTGTGACCCATCATCGCTAATATCAAACCAGGAAAGCCTGCCCCGGATCCAAAATCAATTATATTTCCTTTATACTCTTTTGTTATGTTATATAATTGTGCTGAATCAAGAAAATGTCTTTCCCAAATATTCTCTATAGTATTTTTACTAATTAGATTAATAGAATTTTGCCATTTGATTAGTGTTTTGTGAAAAATAATAAATTTTTCGTATGTTTCACGTGAAACATTTTGAAACAAGCAAAATTCTTTGTAGGAATTAATCTTCATTAACAGTTTTTAATATGTTTATTTTTTTTATATGCCTAAGAAGTAATAAGGTTGCAGTAGGGGTAAATCCCGGTAAATTTGATACTTGGGAAATGGTCGTTGGTTTTACATTGTTCAAAATATCTTTTGTTTCGTTAGACAACCCTTTGATTTGATTAAAATCAAAATTTGTTGGGATTTTTATCTTTGTTTCCTTTTTATATGCTCTAATATCTTCTAATTGTCTTTTCAAATAAACATTATATCTAGAATCTGTTTCTAACTGCGCATGCAAGTCCATTGGAATTTTTTTAAGCTTTGGCCAAATATAAAATAAATCTTTAATTAAAAAATTCCCTGACGACAAAATTTCTTTGGGTGATCTAGGTTTCCCGGTTCTAGTAAATGGTAAGTTATATTTTTTTAATTCACTGGGTTTAGAAATTAAACTGTCCATCATTTTATTTGCTTTATCAAGATCTGCCTTTTTTTTAAGCCAAGATTTTTCTCTTTCAACGTTAACAACCCCAAATTTAATCCCTTTATCTGTTAGACGTTGGTCTGCGTTATCAGAGCGTAAAAGCAACCTATATTCAGCTCTAGATGTGAACATTCTATAGGGCTCTGGTGCTCCTCTTGTGATTAAATCGTCAATCATTACACCAATATATGCTTCGGATCTATCTAGGAAAAACCATTTAGGATTATTGCTCAAATTAATTGATGCATTTATTCCTGCTATTAAACCTTGAGCCGCAGCCTCTTCATAGCCTGTGGTTCCATTTATCTGGCCAGCAAAAAATAAGCCTTTTATTGATTTTACTTCCAATGTGCTTTTTAGAGCTCTAGGATCCATGTAATCGTATTCAATTGCATAACCATATTGTTCAATAATTGCATTCTCTAAGCCGCTTATCGTTTTTAAAAATTCTTTTTGAACATTTTTTGGTAAACTTGTCGAAATACCATTTGGATACACTAAAGGACTATCTAAACCTTCTGGCTCAAGAAAAATTTGATGCGAATTCTTTTCATTAAATCTATGAACTTTATCTTCAATACTTGGACAATATCTAGGACCTGAACCCTGAATTGAGCCTGAAAAAACTGGGGACAAGTTAATGTTTTTAGATATTATATCGTGCGTGGCTTCATTAGTTCTTGTTATGCCACATTCTATTTGTTGAACATTTATTTTATTATTCATGTATGAGAAAGGTATTGGAACTGGGTCTGCAGATTGCATTTCTACTTTTTTCCAATTAATAGAATCTTTTTTTATTCGAGGGGGAGTGCCAGTTTTCAATCTTCCAATAGGTAGTTTTAACTGTCTAATTTTTTTTGATAAAATATCTGATGATCTGTCACCAATTCTACCAGCAGCAATTCTTTCATTACCTATATGAATTATTCCACCTAAGAAAGTTCCTGTAGTTAAAACAACAGACTTAGCCTTATAAACTGTATTATCTTCTAATATAACTCCATTAATTTTATCATCTTCAACTTCTATGTCTTTTATAGTACCTTCTATGATAGATAAATTCACTTGAGAGTCTAAAAGTTGTTTTACAGAGGCTTTATAAAGCTTTCTATCAGCCTGAGATCTTGGACCACGAACAGCAGGGCCTCTCGAACGATTTAACATTCTAAACTGAATTCCGGACAAATCTATCGCTTTTGCCATAAGCCCGTCTAAAGCGTCTATTTCACGCACTAAATGGCCTTTTCCTAACCCTCCTATTGCTGGATTACACGACATTTCTCCAATTTTTTTTATGTCCATAGTAATAAGCGCCGTATTTGCGCCTATTCTAGATGAAGAAGATGCAGCTTCTATGCCTGCATGCCCTCCACCAATAACTATAACATCGAAATACTTCATATCTTTCCTAAATTTATTTTCCTATACAGAAATTATTGAATATATCGTCTAAAATCTCTTCAACGTCAATAATATTGGTTATTTTTCCAATTTCTGTAGCAGCAATTCTCAAATCTTCTGCAGCTAGCTCTGGATTTTGAGTCAAGTTTATAGTTGAAATTTGTTTAAGGGCAGTAACAGCTCTTTTCACGCCCTGAACATGTCTTCTTCTAGTTAATAATACGTTATCTTTGGGGGCTAGTATTTTTAAATAATCTACAATAATTTTTATTAATTCTTTTATTCCTTTCTGTTTTTTTACAGAAATTTTAGGCCAATCATCATTGTGATGTTTGTTTAAATCTGATTTTGTATGAACTAATATTTTTTTTGCTCCAGACTTCACTTCTGGAATAGAAAAATCTCCACAATCAGATAAAATTAGTATTATATCAGATGCTTCAGCTTTCTTTAATGCTCTATTAATACCAATTTTCTCAACATTTGAGTTTGTTTTTCTCAACCCTGCAGTATCATTTAATATAACTGGAAAACCCTCAAAATCTAGTAACACTTCTAAAACATCCCTTGTTGTTCCCGCTTCATCTGTTACTATAGCTATTTTTTTATTTGATAAATAATTGATTAAGGAACTTTTACCTACGTTTGGCTTGCCTAGAATAGTAATCGTAAAGCCATTTCTAATTCTTTCACCATAATTGCTGGACCTAATAGAATTTTTCATTTCTTTTAGTAAACATGATAACTTCATTTTGAATATAGCCTCAATATCTTGAGGAAGTTCTTCATCTGAAAAATCAATCAGCGCTTCAAGTTTGGCCAGTAAGAATATGACTTCGTTTCTCCACAGTTTCAATTTTTCACATAACGCGCCCTGATAATATGAAATAGATAATTTAAATTGGCTTTCTGTTTCGGCATTTATTAGATCATTTATTCCTTCTGCCTGTGTTAAATCAATCTTACCGTTTAAAAAAGCTCTCTTTGTAAACTCACCTCTATCCGCAATTCTAAATCTACTTATATTTGATAAACAATCATATATTTTTTTTTCAATAATAAGACTCCCATGCGTATGTATTTCAAAAATATCCTCTCCTGTAACCGATGATGGTCCTGGGAAAAAAATTACTACCGCATCATCAATAATATTCTTATTTAAGTCATATAGCCTTCGTAATGAGGCCACTCTTGGTTTTGGGGGTTTAAATGAAAATATTTCTGGTATTTTCGGAGAAGCATCTCCAGAAACTCTTATTATTTTAACTGCACTTTTTTGGGCATTAGTAGCAGAGGAAAAGATAGTGTCCAATTTATATACTTTATCTCAATCTGTTTCACGTGAAACATTCTATTTATTTATTCATTGCTCGAAAAAAATCTTCATTGGATTTGCTTTGCTTTAATTTGTCAGATAAAAAATCCATCGCTTCCACTGGTCCCATTTGCATCAAAATTCTTCTTAACACCCACATTCTGGACAAGGTATCTTTTTGAACAAGTAGCTCTTCTTTCCTGGTACCAGACTTAGTTACATCAATTGCTGGGAAAGTCCGTTTGTCTGAAAGTTTTCTATCTAGGATAACTTCACTATTTCCTGTTCCTTTAAATTCTTCAAAAATAACTTCGTCCATTCTAGAGCCTGTTTCAACTAATGCTGTCGCAATAATTGTGAGCGATCCTCCATCTTCAATGTTCCTAGCAGCACCAAAAAATCGTTTAGGTCTTTGAAGTGCGTTGGCATCGACACCTCCTGTTAAGACTTTACCACTTGAAGGAATAACTGTATTATAAGCTCTAGCTAATCTTGTGATTGAGTCTAGTAGAATTACTACATCGCGTTTATGTTCAACTAATCTTTTCGCTTTTTCAATAACCATGTCTGTCACTTGAACGTGTCTTGATGCCGGTTCGTCAAATGTTGAACTGATAACTTCACCATTAACTGACCTTTGCATATCTGTTACTTCTTCTGGTCTTTCATCAATTAATAATACAATTAAATAAATTTCTGGATGATTCTTTGATATTGCTTGGGCTACTGACTGAAGCATCATTGTTTTTCCCGTTCTAGGAGGCGCAACAATTAGACCTCTTTGACCTTTTCCCATAGGGGCAACCATCTCAACGACCCTAGTTGTTATATCCTTATTATTTGGATCAAATTCAGTTTCAAAATTTATTTTTTGTTGAGGATAAAGGGGTGTTAAGTTGTCAAAGTTAATTCGATGCCTTACTGATTCTGGTAATTCAAAATTTATAGTTTCAACTTTTAACAAAGCAAAATATCTTTCTCCATCCTTAGGGGCCCTAATTTGACCTTCAACTGTATCTCCAGTTCTTAATCCAAACTTTCTGACTTGGCTTGGAGATATGTAAATATCATCAGGTCCTGCTAAATAGTTAGATTCTGGCGATCTTAAAAAACCAAATCCGTCTGATAAAACCTCTAACACACCATCACCATAAATTCCAATATCATTCGAAGCTAACTTTTTCAAACAAGCGAACATCATATCTTGTTTTCTTAGAGTGCTAGCGTTTTCAATATCTAGACTTTCTGCATAAATTAACAAATCAGAAGGGTTTTTAGCTTTTAAATCTTTTAAGTGCATTTAATTCTCATAAAGGGGGGTTGCTAAGTGCTTTGAAGATCAGGTCTTACTATAACTAGAAGGATTATTAC
>QBZG01000030.1 GCA_003282435.1 SAR116 cluster bacterium AG-335-B03 | reverse complement strand
AAGAAGATCCTTTTTAATTATAAAAGAGGTGGAAGGTTCTGAGAAAAGTCTATTTATATACTCAATTTTTTATCTAAGCATCGTTTTTGCGGGTATTTGCATAGATAAGATAATTCAATTTAAAGATAAGATAATTTAATTTAAAGGATAAATTTTGAATACCAATAAAGATGACGAAAATATCAAAACATTTTATGAAAATAGAAAATCAAAAAATTTTGCAGTTTTGGGTATAATTATTAGCATGGTAGTTCTTTTCTTTTTTATCACAATTTTGAGAATGGATATTACAGGGTAGATGGCTGTTAGTTTATCAAAAAAAAATAATAACTTTCTTATATGGATACTACTGATTGCCGTTTTTATGCTTGGCTTATCCTTTGCATCAGTTCCTTTATATGATTTGTTTTGTAGAGTAACTGGTTATGCAGGAACAGTTCAAAGGGCGTCTTTAGCGCCAGGATCAAGCGGTCAATACAAAAATATTCAAATTAGATTTGATTCAAATATAACTTCAGATTTGAATTGGAAATTTTCAGCTCCTAAAAAAGAGATTATAGTTCAACCAGGTGTACAAGAAGTAATTTATTATACAGCTAAAAACTTATCTGATAAAGCAACCACAGGTACTGCGGTTTTTAATGTTTCTCCACCTAAAGCTGGTAGTATTTTTATGAAAGTTGATTGTTTTTGTTTTGTAAAACAAACACTGCAGCCAGGAGAAGAAGTTAAGATGCCTGTATCATTTTATGTTGATCCAAGTATAGATGATGACGACAACACTAAGAACTTGGAAGAAATTACCTTATCTTATACATTTTTCAATGCAGAAACTTAGGTGTTGAAATTATGAGTTTAACTATATAAAAATAGATTAGGAGAATTTAATGAGCGGTGATCAAAAGCATCAATATCATTTAGTTGAACCAAGTCCATGGCCTGCACTAGGGTCAGCAGCTGGTTTTACTTTGTTCTTGGGTCTTACTCTGTTTATGCATGAATATCCATATTCAATTTATGTGCTAGGAGCTGGTTTGTTTATGGTAATAGCAACCATGTTTTATTGGTGGAGAGATGTGGTTAGAGAGGCTGAATATCAAGGACATCACACACCAATTGTACAAATAGGTATGAGATATGGTATGATATTTTTCATCTGCTCTGAGGTAATGTTCTTTGTAGCATTTTTTTGGGCTTTCTTTGATTCCAGTTTATATCCTGATACAGGTGTTTGGCCTCCGGCTGACATTGTAGCTCTAGATCCTTTTGATTTACCACTAATCAATACTTTAATTCTTCTTCTATCAGGTTGTACTGTAACGTGGTCCCATCATGCATTACAGCATAACAATAGAAAAGATTTTATAAGGGGTCTTGTTCTTACTATAATACTAGGTGCAATTTTCACAGCCGTTCAAGCTTATGAATATCAACACGCTACATTTGCGTTTACCGATGGAATTTATGCATCAACCTTTTATATGGCCACAGGATTCCACGGATTTCATGTTTTAGTTGGTACAATATTTTTAACTGTATGTTTGTTTAGAGGTTTGAAGGGTCATTTTTCTTCTGAGCACCACTTTGGATTCGAAGCTGCTGCATGGTATTGGCATTTTGTTGATGTCGTTTGGTTGTTTTTATTTGTGTGTATATACTGGTGGGGTGGTTGATAAGTACATTAAACTTATCAAAAATTTGGAGATTATATACAACTAATGAATGTTTACTTTAGGCCTCTACTTTGGCCAACAATATTTTCTATAATAATTTTTGCTCTTTTGTTCAGCTTTGGCACTTGGCAGGTTAAAAGATTATTCTGGAAAGAAGCATTAATAGAAAGATACATTTCACAAAGTCAGTCTAATCCAATTAAGAATCCATCTAAATTAGATTTTTCAAATATTAATGAATTTAAATCCGTAGAACTTTCAGGATCATTTTTACATAAAGACGAAGTTTATATTACTGGTAAAACTTATGAGGGTAATGCTGGATTTCATGTAATAACTCCATTTAAGCTTAGTAATAATAAAATAATTTTAATAAATAGAGGTTGGGTATCTGAAGGCTACAGAAATCCTAAAAAGAGAAAGTTTAGTTTAGTTGAGGGACAAATTGTTTTGAAAGGAATAATAAGATACCCACAAAAAAAAGGTTATTTTGTCCCAGAAAATGACGGCAATAATGGTTTTTGGTTTACAATAAAGCCAAATGAAATTATTAACTATTTAAATTTAGCTTCAAATCAAGTAATAAATAATTATTACATAGATGCTCTTCGACAGGGAGAAAAGCTAACTCTTCCAATAGGAGTTACAGGTAAACCAAAATTAAGGAATCAACACCTGTCATATGCTGTAACCTGGTATGGCTTGGCTTTGTCATTGTTATTTGTATATTTCTCGTATCACGTGTCTTCTGGTAGACTAAGTCTCAAAAAGAAAGACGACAATGAGTAATTCGATTAAATATTCAAGTACAAGAGGTGGAGAATCATCCCTTTCTTATGAAGACGTTCTTTTGTCTGGTCTAGCTAGGGACGGAGGTTTGTTCATGCCAGAAGAATGGCCGCAATTTAGCCATTCTGACTTAAATGAAATGAAGCATTTAAATTATGCGGAATTATCAGCTAAAATTATAAGACCTTTCGTAGAACCTTGTTTAAGTGAAAACGAATTATTAAACATCTCCAAAGATACCTACTCTGTATTTAACAAAGATGTTGCACCCTTATATCAACTTAATAAGAACTTACACGTGCTTGAACTGTTCCAAGGTCCGACCTTTGCTTTTAAAGACTATGCCATGCAGTTTTTAGCTAGAGCTTTTAATCAAGCACTAAACAAAAGAGCTCAAAAGGGTGTAATTTTGGGAGCTACTAGTGGTGATACAGGATCTGCTGCTTTAGAGGCTTTCAAGGGAAAAGAAAACATAGATATTTTTATACTCTTTCCACATCAAAGAGTTTCAAGTGTTCAACAAAAGCAGATGACTTGGATTAATAAAAGAGGAGCTTACGCTTTATCGGTTAAAACAGATTTTGATGGGTGTCAGGAAATAGTAAAAGATTGTTTTGAAGACTTAAAATTTAAAGACGAAACTTCATTGTCAGCTATAAACTCTATTAATTGGGTAAGACTTTTACCTCAAATTGTGTATTATTTTTACTCTGCTTTAAAAATAGGTGTGCCAAATAAAGAGATTGTATTCTCAGTTCCTACAGGTAATTTTGGGAACATATTAGCAGGATGGATGGCCCAAAAAATTGGTTTGCCCATATCAAAATTAATATGTGGATCAAATCAGAACGATATATTAACAAGGTTTTTCAATAATGGATTAATGGAGAGAAAAAACGTACTTCCTTCTTATAGTCCAAGTATGGATATACAAGTTTCTAGTAATTTTGAAAGGCTCTTATACGAGATAAACGATAGAGATACAGATAAAGTTAAGCAACAAATGAAAAATTTCAAAATTAATGGTAATTTTGAAATTACAAAAAATCAACTTGAAAAAATCAATAATTTATTTTCTGCATATATGATTTCAGACGAGGAAACTTTAGAGATAATAAACAAGGTTTACACAAACTATAATTACATTCTTGACCCTCATAGTGCAATTGGATATGGAGCAGCTCAAAAGGCACTTGATAACAATATTATATCAAAAGACATGTCTGTAATTTCACTTGCATGTGCTCATCCGGCTAAGTTTCCAGAGATAATTAGTAAAAGTATAAATGTAATGCCAAAAAAACCTTCTCATTTGGAAAATATAATGAGCAGCAAAGAATATTTTAATATAATGGATCCAAGAATAAATGATGTTCAAAATTTTATTAAATCTAATATGAGGAACTGATGGATGTAGAATTCAAAATCTTAGATAGTGGTCTTACATTATTGCATGACCAGATGGATGTTCATAGTACGTCAGTGGGAGTTTATATTGGATCTGGAAGTGCGCAAGAGGCAGAGGATGAATGTGGAATAGCACATATGCTAGAACATATGGCATTTAAAGGAACTGAAAACAGAAATGCAGAAAAAATAGCTAGGGAAATAGAAGATGTTGGAGGCGATATAAATGCATACACAAGCAAAGAGATCACAGCTTATTATTTAAAAGTTTTAAAAGAAGACACAAATCTTGGTATTGATATTTTATCTGACATAATTAAAAACTCTACTTTTCCAAGAGAGGAAATTGAGAGGGAACGTGGGGTTATTATTTCGGAAATAGGTCAGTCTTACGATGCTCCTGATGATAAGGTATTTGAAAATTTTACTTCAACAGCTTTTAAAAATCAATCTATAGGCAGGCCAATTCTTGGAACGAGAGAGACCGTAAGTAATTTTCAACAATGTGATTTAAAGTCATTTTTGAACGCTAATTATGCCCCAGAAAATATGGTTGTTGCCTCTTCTGGTAATATAGATAGAGATTGGTTTTTTAGAACTGTGGAAGAAAAATTTTCGAATATAAAAAATAGTTTTAAATGCAGAAAAAATCTATCAAGATGGAATTCAGGTTTTTGTGGAGAAGATAGAGATTTAGAACAAACGCAATTAGTTTTTGGTATTGAGGGTCTTAAAAATACTGATATTGATCGTTATTCTTTACGTGCACTTACTATTATACTAGGTGGTGGCATGTCATCAAGGTTATTCCAAGAAATAAGAGAAAAAAGAGGATTATGTTATTCTATTTTTTCTTTTACACAAATGCAAAATTCCTCAGGAGTGTTTGGATTTTATGCGGGCACTTCACCAAATGATTTAAATGAACTACTTGAAGCAAGTTTAAACGAATGGAAAAATATCAAAAACTCTGTTTCTAATGATGAATTAACTAGAGCAAAAGCTCAAATGCGTTCAGGCTTTATTATGGGGCAAGAAAGTAACAGTGCAAGAGCTGAATATTACGCAAAAAGTATGATTAATTTTGGTAAACTAATAGAAACTAATGAAGAAATAAAAAAAATTGAAAGTATATCTATTACTTCTATCTATGATGTTGTAGAAAAATTGTTTGCTTCAGCTAATCCAGTTTTATCTGTAATAGGTCCAGATGCATCATCATTAAAGAAATTAAACATCAATAATTTGCTTAATTAGATTGTTTAGGCTCTCCCTGAGTATGATACAAGCTTTTTAGGATCAATCCCCATCTTTTTAAGTGAATCTTTCCATAAAGATATTGCTAAATCATTGTGGAATATTAATTCCTTTGAAGAATTGGTAATAATCCAAGAATTTTCAAGCACTTCATTATTTAGTTGTCCTTTATCCCATACTGCACAACCTAGAAAAATTTTAGCATTTTCTGGTGGTTGATTTTTTGAAATATCTTGTAAAATTTCCTCAGAACTAGTAATCATTACTCCTTCAAGTATATGTTCTGAAGTGGGATATTTTTTTTCATTAGAGTGTATAATAAAACCTTGATTTAGATGCACAGGACCTCCAAAAAAGGTTGGATTGGATTTAATTTTAAAATCATTATTTATTTTCATCTTTTTTAAGAATTGGGAGGTGTCAAAATTATATAGAGGTTTATTTAATATTAAACCCATAGTAACTTCATTAGTATGTTCGCAGACTAGTATAACTGAATTTTGAAATCTTACATCTTCTAGTCCTGGAGATGCAATCAAAAGTTTACCTAACAATTCTTGATCCATATGTGGTATTCCAATATATTATTAAAAAGTAAATAATAAACGAAAAGAAATAATGTACAATAATGTAGTGAGTTTAAAATATCATAAAATTGTATTAATCTGTTTTTGTTTATTTGTTGTTAACTTTTTTAATATTAACAAATGTTTCTCAAATTTTATATCCTCTAATAACACTTTAGAAATTAATGAAAATTACAAATTTGTTAATTTCGAACTTTTGTTTGGAAAAAAATCTGAAAGTAACCCATCTGAAATTTTACTTGGCTTAAAAGTTAATCTTTTACCAAAATGGAAAATATATTGGCGAAATCCAGGAGATGCAGGTTTACCTCCTGAAATAAACTTTAACAATGCTAATAATATTAAATCAGCAAAACTGCTATATCCAAATCCGAAAAGATTTGATTTTTTTGGCATAGAAACATTTGGTTATGAAAAAAAAGTTATTTTTCCATTAGAAATCATACTTGAACAACAGGAACAAGTTATTTCAGGTGTTCTAGAATTGAGTGCTCAGGTTTGCTCAGATATTTGTGTGCCTGTAACTCATAAGTTTAACTTAAATGAACTCAATCTTGATAATGAAAGTAAAATCCAATTAGGAGAAATAATTAAGTATAAAAATCAAGTGCCAAGATTAGCAGAACAAAACTTAAAGTTAATCTCATCTAATTTTGAAGATAATAAATTAAAAATAACTTTTGAAAATAACTTAAATATAAAACCATATGATATCATTATTGAGGATAGTAAAGGGCATATTTATTCTAAGCCATACTACTCGTCGAAAGAAAATTTATTAAATTTATCGATAAATCTTACCAGTAAAAAAAATAAATATAATTTTACTGGATTGAAATTTACTTTTCTTACTGATAATTATAGTTATCAAGCATCCATTAGGAACTTGAAAACATTAAAAACAAATAATGTTTTAAAAAATATTGATAATCCTCTAGGTATTCAAATTTTACTTATAGCCTTCATAGGTGGGTTTATATTGAATTTTATGCCATGTGTTTTACCTGTATTGTCGCTTAAAATGATTCAACTTGTGAGTCTAAGTTCTAAGAGCAGAACAGTTTACAATAAAAAATTATTTTTTAATATATTAGGAATTCTGACTACATTTTTCTTGTTAGCAACAATGACATATTTCATTAAAGCTTCTGGCAATCTTGTTGGTTGGGGAATACAATTTCAAAACCCATATTTCCTTATATTTATGATTGTATTAACATCTTTTTTTGCGTTAAACCTTTTAGGTATATTCCATTATTTTCTACCTGCAAAACTCCTGTCAATCTTGTCTTACAAAGGAGAAGGTTTCTTTGGTGATTTTTTAACAGGAGTGTTTTTAACTTTCTTGGCAACGCCTTGTACAGCCCCACTAGTAGGAACAGCAATTGGTTTTGCTCTTTCAGGAAGCACAATTGAAATTTATTCTGTCCTTTTAATAATGGGATTTGGCTTGTCTTTACCATTGATTTTATTTGGCTTATTTCCAAAGATGATATCATTTATTCCCAAGCCTGGTAATTGGTTAATAATCTTCAAAAAACTAATGGCCCTGTTACTTTTAATAACCTCTCTATGGTTGATTAATGTTTTAGTAGAATTACAAAGTAATACTAACAAATTTAGTGAAACAAATATCTCTGATAAATCAATAATTAATTGGAATATAAGTGGTAACATTAGTTTACCTAATCAATTAGTAAAAGAAGGTAAAACTGTTTTTATAGATATTACTGCTGATTGGTGTTTAACGTGTAAGGTAAATAAAATTTTTGTTATTGATACCAAAGAAGTTTCAGAACTATTTAAGAAAAATAATGTTATAATTTTAAGATTAGATTGGACAAAGCCAAATGAAAAAATCAAGCAATTTTTAGCTTTAAAAGGGCGCTATGGGATACCATTTAACGAGATATATAGTCCCCTAATACCTGATGGTAAAATTTTTCCGGAACTTTTAACAGTTAAACTTATTAAAGAATATTTAGATACAGCTAAATAAATCTGTTTAAAATAATTCATATTTGTTTATTGTATGAACTTGTTAAATTTAAGGAGTTTATATGTCAATAGGTATAGGAGATAGTTTCCCATCTGGTACTTTACTTTTGAAAGATCATGAGGGTGTCAAGCATATTAGTACTGAAGAATATTTTAAATCAAAAAAAGTAGTTCTTTTTGCATTACCTGGTGCTTTTACTCCTACTTGTTCTGCTAAACACTTACCTAGTTATATTAAAAATTATGAACAAATTTTAGAAAAAGGTGTAACTGTAGTTGCATGTATGGCAGTTAATGATCCACATGTTATGCGTGCCTGGGGTGAAGCAAATAGTGTAGTCGGAAAAATAGATATGCTTGCAGACACAGATTGTTCAATTTCAGAAGCTTTAGGACTAGATATGGACTTTGGAAAAGTTATGGGACGAAGGTCAAGAAGATTTTCTATGGTCGTTGAAAATAATATTATATCTAAATTATTTGTTGAAGAGGTAGGGGCTTTTGAAGTTTCCTCAGCCGAGAATATGTTAAAACATTTGTAATGTCCTAAGATCTCTCGTTCATAGCTTTTACGGCTAATTTGTCTGCTATTTCGTTATAGTAATCTCCCGAATGACCTTTAACCCAAAACCAATTTACTGAGTGAAAATCAACATACTTTTCTAACTCTATCCACAAATCTTTATTAGCAACGGATTTCTTATTTGCGGTCTTCCATCCATTTTTTTTCCAATTAAAAATCCAGGAAGTTATGCCATTTTTTACATATTGCGAATCAGTATATAAAGCTATATTGCTAGGTTTCAAAATTGCTTTAAGGGCTTCAATAGTAGCAATTAATTCCATTTGATTATTTGTTGTTAATTGTTTTGATCCTGACATATACTTTTTTTCTTTAGCGTATATTAATATAGCACCCCATCCTCCTTTACCCGGGTTACCTGAGCACGCACCATCTGTATAAATTGTTACTTCATTCATAGTTGGTAAGTTTCGTGATAATTTATTTTTTCGACTACTTCTCTAAAGTGTTTTAACTTATTTATATATTCTGCAGGGTTTTTAGGAACAACATCCGCATCTTTTGGGGTGTGTGCCCAGTCATATAATCTTGTAAGTAAAAACCTCATAGATGCAACTTTAGACAAAAGAGGCAAATAAAAAATTTCATCATTACTTAATTTTCTTTGAGAGTTGTATCCATCAAGTAAAGATTGATATTTTTTTTGGCTGAAAATTTTTTCTTGATCAAAACACCAAGCATTTATGGCTATAGCTAAGTCATAAGATAAAATATCAGTACAAGAAAAGTAAAAATCTATGATGCCTGATAATTTATTTTCATGAAAAAATACATTATCGGGAAAAATGTCTGCGTGAATAAACCCTTTGGGTAAATTGTATGGCCAAAACTTTACACAGTAATTAAATGAATTTTGTATCTCTTTTAAAATGTTGGGTTCAATTTTATTTAATATATCATTAGGAATTGAAACATCACATTTTTTAATAAGATTTTGACATCCATTTATTGAAAGGGAATTTTCCCTTTCAGAAGAGAAATCTTTCATTTTTATATGCATTAAGGCTATTTTAGATCCTACTTTGTAACAGTCTTCAATTGTAATTTTAGTTTTAGATTTTCCTTGTAAATAGTTTACAATTATTGCAGGTTTTCCTAGTAATTCCTGAAGGTAATTATCTTTTGCATCACTAATTGGTCTTGGACAATAAAACTTTTTTTTACTGAGATGTTTCATTACATTTATAAAAAATGGTAAATCTTTTTTGTTAACTCTCTTTTCAAAAATTGTAAGTATAAATTCACCACTGGTAGTTTTTAAATGAAAATTACTATTTTCTATTCCTTCTGTAATTCCAGTAAATGAAATTAATTTACCAATTTGATATAGTTTTAAAAAATCGGATATTTGTTCATCATTTAAATTAGTGTAAACTGCCAACTTTGTGTCCTAATTTCTCATCTTAACATTTTTGGTAAATTAAATTTTACATCTTCTTTTGTGACTTCATGATCTATGAGATTAACGTCAAAATCTTTTTTTAGTTTTGATATTAAAACTTGTACTAAAGTTTCTGGAGCGGAGGCACCAGCTGTCAATCCAATATTAGGATATTTTTTTGGATTAAAATGATTTAGAAACATATCTAATTTTTCTTCATTAGGAATCAAAATAGCTTTTTGAACACCATGTGACAATGCAACTTCAACTAAGCGAACAGAGTTTGAAGAATTTTCTGCTCCTATTACCAAAATATAATCACATATTTTTGACATTGATTTAACAGCTAACTGTCTATTTGTAGTTGCATAACATATATCTTCAGAGCTTGGTCCCTTAATGTTAGGAAACCTATTTTTTAATATGTTTAAAATTTTACTAGTATCATCTAATGATAAAGTTGTTTGTGTGGCAAAAGCTAAATTATCAGAATTAGAAACTTTAACTTTATGAGCATCTTCTTCAGTTTCAATTAATGTAATACCATCTTCAGGAACTTGTCCCATGGTACCTATCACTTCAACATGATTTCTATGACCTATTAATAAAACGTGTCTACCTATATTATAATGACGTATTGTTTCATTATGAACTTTAGTGACTAACGGACAGGTTGCATCAATGGATATCATTTTTCTTTTTTTAGCTTCATTAACGACAGATTTAGCAACACCATGTGCAGAGAATATTATAGGTCGATTTATTGGCGCTTCTTTAACCTCATCTACAAAAATAGCGCCAATTCGTGCTAATGAATTCACAACATCTTTGTTATGAACTATTTCATGTCTGACGTAAACTGGGGCTCCAAATTTTTTAATAGATTCTTCAACTATTTTTACTGCTCTATCAACACCAGCACAAAAACCTCTAGGAGAAGCCAAATATAAATTTATTTTTTGTTTCTTCATAATTTACTTTTGATGTATTACACTGATTACGTCAATAAAGATTAATCTTGTTTTAAAGTTTTTTATGCTAATAGGTAATTATTAATGGTTAAATTTATTATCCTTTGTTTTTTTTTAATTCTAAACGGCTGTTCATCTTTCAAAAAAGATATGATTGATTGTCCTAAAGTAACAGCACCCAAAAAGGCCGCAGAAGTTATTGTTAAATCTGAAAATAAATTACCTGTTTATATTGGTTTGAGAGGTATAAGAACATATTGTACTAAAGATAACGACAATATTGAAATGGAAATTTCAGTAAACGTGAGGACTATCAGAAAAGACAATAATATTGAAGATTATGTCCCTGTAAATATCACATTAGTTTCAACTGACATGAATAACAAAGAATATGATAGAGATAGTTTTAAATATTCGCAGTTCCTTTTAAAGGGAAGTAAAATAGTTGATAGAGAAACGGATTTTGATATAAAAATACCTAACGGCGGTCAAGTTCATTTGGGGTTGAGGTAACTAAGCCAACAAAGAGGGCTTTATCTCATTAGATGATTTGGTTATTAAATTTACGTTTTCCTTTTTATCAATATTAGATTCTATATATATTTTTGAAGATTCGATTATAACGTTACCAGTTATTTTTTTAATATTTTTAATTGCATCAGTTTCTAACGCGATAATCTTTTGTTTAGCCTGATCTTCTTTTCTTTTTATAATATCTGAAGATTTGGAATAGGCTTCTTCTTGTATTTTTTTTGCTGTCTCTTTTGCTTCACGAATTATATTTTCGGCTTCTTCTGAAACTTTTTTTTGGGTTTGTAGAGATTTTCTAAGCTCTTCTAAAGCCTCTTCTTTAAGAGATTTAGCTTCTTGTAATTCATTTTGTATTAACACGGATCTATCATCTAATATGGTCACTATTGCTTTGCTTGCTTTTTTCCAAACCAAGCCAATGAATATAATAAATGCTATTGCAACCCAAGCTGTTTCATCAAGATACACGTTATTTCTCCATCAATATATTATTCGAAGCTAGCTTTATTGCTTTTTTAACATTGCTTTTATCACATTTTATATCTGTAAATTTTTTTACTACATCAGCTGTTATTTCTTCAGCAACATTTATAACATCGTTAATAACAGTATTTTGTGTATCAATTATTTTCTTTTCTGCTTCTGAAACCTTCAATTCCAACTTTGCAGAAATCTCTTTTTCTTTTTTTTCAATACTTTGTTTTGACTCTAATATTGCGTCAGAAATAATTTTTTGTGACTTTGATATAATATCTTCCTGACTTTTTATAATTGATTGTTTAATTTTCTCAGATTCTTGATTTGAAGTCTTGGCTTTAATTAAATCATTTTGTAAGGAGGTTTCTCTAGAGTTTAAAATTGATTTTATATTTGGAGTTACCAAATATTTCATCAATGCAAAACCAATTATAAGAGAAATAATTGACCAAAACATTAGAGATGGATAAGTGTTAAGATCCAATTGGGGAAGACCTGTTTTTGCTTCTGAAGCGATTACAGTTTCAACATTTATGATAAATATTGAAGTTAAAAATAATTTTGTAAAATATAACATTTTTAATTTTCTAAACTATATTTTGCCTATAGCTTATTGTGCTACAGGCAAAAAAATTTATTATTTAGAATGTAAATAATAACAAAAGTGCAATAACAAGCGCAAACAAAGCAACGGCTTCAGTTAAAGCAAAACCTAGAATAGCTATACCAAAAACTTCATTTTTCGCAGCTGGATTTCGACCAACAGCAGTAACTAAAGAAGCAAAGATATTACCAATTCCAACTCCTACACCGGCTAGCGCTATAACTGCTAGACCTGCTCCTATTAATTTTGCGGCATCCATTTCCATTTTATTTTCCTTTCGTTAATTATATAATTTAGTCATGAATTAATGTAAATGTAGTGCATCATGAAGATACATACATGTTAGAATACTAAAAACATAGGCTTGCAAGGCTGCAACTAGGAATTCAAGCCCAGTTAATCCTATAACGGCCATCAGTGGCAAAATTGCACCAACCTTTAAAAAACCACTCGCAGATCCCATCATTATAATAAGACCAGCAAACACCTTCATCATAGTGTGCCCAGCTAACATATTGGCAAATAGTCTGACTGATAGGCTAATAGGACGAATAAAGTAAGATATTATTTCTATTGGAATAAGCAATGGCGCTAAACCAATAGGCACCCCTGATGGGAAGAAAAATGTAAAAAATTTCAATCCATGCTTAAAAAGTGCAGTAATTGTAACTCCAATAAATATGATAGCTGCTAATGTAAAAGTGACTGCTATTTGTGAAGTAAAAGTGTAACTGTATGGAATCATACCAAGTAAATTGCCAAATAAAATAAACATAAATAGAGTAAATATAAATGGAAAATAAGCTTGACTACCTTTGCCAGCATTCTCTCTAACCATATTAGCTACAAATTCATATGACATTTCTACTAGAGATTGAAATCTGTTAGGAACGAGAGCTTGTTTTCTTGCTCCCATATATAAAAATCCAGCAGAACCCAGAATAGATAATATCATAAATAATGATGCATTAGTGAAAGAAATATCCATGCCCATAATGTTTAATTCATATAAAACTTTTATTGTAAATTGCTCGACGGGTGAATTCATTATTTTTTTCTATATTAAATGTTAAAAGTATCCAATTTTGAGGCCTTTTCCAGTTACCACTCTCCAAAGATTTAGTATACCAGCGGCCCCACCTAGCAAAAAGAATAAGATTAGAAACCAAGGATTTGTGTTTAACCACTTATCTAACGTCCAACCTATACCTGCACCAACCAATAATCCGGCTAGTAGTTCAGTAGCAACTCTAGAAAAAGTATTAACTAAAGTTTGGTTATTGTTATTAACTTCTTTTTTATTCCCTTTTTTTGCTAAAGCATTATCTATTCTTGAATTCAAATTTTCTTCGTTTTTAAATGGGCTCATAACATACTTTCGCACACACAATATAAGCGTGCTTAAATTATTTTGACCAAGCAAATAAGTCAAGAGTTTACTTGAAAAAAATTTATTTTTTTAAGTAATGTCCCTTATTCTGTTTGCTTCTTCTAAATTAACTGACACTAACCTACTGATTCCCTTTTGTTCCATTGTAACTCCAAATAGTCTATCCATTTTAGCCATTGTAAGTCTATGATGCGTTACAACCATAAAATAAGTGTTGGTCTCTGCAACTATTTTATTAAGTAAATCGCAAAATCTTCCTACATTTGTGTCATCAAGTGGTGCATCTACCTCGTCTAAAATACAAATAGGTGCAGGATTACACAAAAATACTGAAAAAATCAAAGAGATTGCCGTCAAGGCTTGTTCTCCTCCTGATAAAAGTGAAAGAAGTTGCATTTTCTTTCCAGGTGGACTTGCTAAAACTTCTAAACCTGCTTTAAGAGGATCTTCACTTCCAACTAATTTTAATTCAGCGTCTCCACCTTCGAAGAGTTTTTGAAAAAGATCTTTAAAATTTTTGTTAACATCATTAAAGCTATCTTTTAATCTTTGCCTTCCTTCCTTATTAAGCTCAAAAATTCCAGTTCTAAGTTTTTCTATTGCTAATTCTAAATCAATTCTTTCAGATGACATGGTCTCGATTTTTTCTTTCATCTCTTTCATTTCTTCTTCTGCACGCAAATTTACGGCACCTAGTGATTCCCTCTCATTTATAAGACGTTGAACAGTTCTTTCTAATAACTCAATAGAAACGTTTAAATTATTTTTTTCATTAAAACCAACAATTTCAAACAATTTATCTGTGTTTATTCTTAGCTTTTCAAAAACTCTAGCCTCGATGTTCTGTATTTTGGTTCTAGCAAGATTCAGCGAGGCATCTATTTTTATCATTTCTTCACGAAAGGATGTAACTTTTTGTTCTGCTTCCCTTTCTAATTTTTCTATATTATGAAGATTAGTCTCAGTTTGTACTAATTTATCAGAGGCAATATTCTTGTCTTGAACAGCCTTATCAATTTGTTTGTTGAGATCTTCTTCTCTCTTTTCAAAATCATCTGGTAGGCTTATCAATCTCTTTTGATCATCTTTTAACTTTTTAAATCTAAAGGGTTAATTCAAAACAA
>QBZG01000029.1 GCA_003282435.1 SAR116 cluster bacterium AG-335-B03 | reverse complement strand
GATTGTCACCCCCATTATTAGGAGAACATACTGAAGAAATTTTATCTGAAAAAATTGGCTTGTCGTTGGATGAGATCAAGAATTTAAAGGATAAAGGCATAATATAAATTAACCTGATTAAATCTTTTTTAATATAATTAATGGTGGGTGTCATAAGCGCATTTAATACTACCTCTAACATAGAATATGACAGCTTAAAGTCTTGGATTAGGCTAATACTTTTATTTACTATAGGTGTTATTGGTACAGTTGGTATGTGGTCAGTTGTGGTTGTAATGCCTGCAATTGAAAACGAGTTCAATATAGATAGGGGACAGGCAAGTTTACTATACGCTACTACTATGGTTGGTTTTGGACTTGGTAATTTTTTAATTGGAAAAATTATTGATAAATTTGGCTTAAAGTTTCCAATTATTTTCGCAATAATAATTCTTGTTTCTTCTTATTTAATTGCTATGATATCTACCGAATTTTGGCATTTATTAATCTTGCAAATTTTCATGGGAACGGCTGCAGCGACTTTTTTTGGCCCATCTATGGCTGATATAGGAAATTTTTTTGAAAAAAGAAGAGGGTTAGCTGTTGCGATTATTGCTAGTGCTAATTATGTGGCTGGAGCTTTTTGGCCTTTAATCATAAGCTATTTCCTTGAATACACGACTTGGAAAGAAGTCTACTTATATATAGCAATAATCTGTATGGTGATTATGTTTCCAATAGCATTATTTCTAAAAAACAATGTTGCAAGTAACATATCTGATAATGATTTAAATACTGCACGAAACAGTTTAACCAACTTAAGTCCCAATACATTACAAATCTTATTAATTTTGGCAGGAATTGGTTGTTGCTTGGCAATGGCAATGCCACAAGTACATATTGTTGCTTTATGTGTTGAGAGAGGCTTTGGATTAAGCATCGGAGCTGAAATTTTGGCTGTAATGCTTTTTTCAGGAATGATAAGTAGAGTTGGATTTGGATTCTTGTCCGACAAGATTGGTCCTGTTTACACTTTATTTATTGGATCATTATTACAAATGCTTTCCTTAGTATTTTTCTTGCCGTTTGATAGTCAATTATCGCTTTATATTGTTTCGTTAATGTTTGGGTTGTCCCAAGGAGGTATAGTGCCTGCATATGCTATGATAATAAGAAAATATCTTCCAATTAAACAGGTTGGTGAAAGAGTTGGATTAGTCATTATGGCAACAATTGTAGGTATGGGCTTAGGTGGCTGGATGTCTGGTGAAATTTTTGATATCACCCAATCTTATAAATTAGCATTTGTAAATGGAATATTTTGGAATTTTACAAATCTTTTGATAGTAACATTCATAATGTGGCAAATTTATTTCAAAAAATATAAGCTAGTTCTAGGTTGAAGAGGAATTACTAATGAATAAGATCAGAGAGCTTACAAGGTCATCCCTTGAAATTACTTATGAGCTATTCATAATAATGATACCAACATTAATTATAGTAAAAATACTAGATGAGTTAGGTTTTGTTGAAATATTAAATAAGTTCTGTGCTCCTTTGATGTTTTTGTTAGGATTACCAGAGGCTATTTCATTAGTTTTTACCACATCATTGCTCACAAGCCCCTATGCAGGTTTAATAGTTTTTTCAGGTCTACCAGCCGACATGCCATTTACTGCTGCTCAGGCAAGTGTATTAGGACTTTTAATTTTATTCACACATTCATTGCCTATTGAAGTTATTATTTGCAGAAAAGCAGGAGTAAGAGCCCGTGCAATGATATTTATTAGATTAGGCCTTGGTATTTTATCATGCTATTTTTTAAATCTTTTTTTTCAACTTACTGGTTATATGAATTATCCAGCAACAATTTTATTACCTAGTTTAGAAAGTGCGCCTGATTTATTTAGTTGGGGTTTATCTCAACTAAAGGGGTTGGGAATGATCTTTATTATTATAATTGCGCTAGTAATAATCTTAGATTTTTTAAAATACATAGGCGTTGAAAGATTAATAGAAAAAGCTTTAAAACCCTTTTTAAACTTTCTTGGGGTTGGTGAAAAAGCTTCTACAATTGCAATAGTAGGAGTGACCCTTGGGATTGGCTTTGGTGCTGGACTTTTAATTAAAGAAGTTAAAACTGGAAAACTTCACTACAAAGATGTTTTTGGCGTTTTAGTCTTAGTAGGAATGCTTCATAGCATAATTGAAGATACTGCGGTCATTTCACTTATAGGTTCAAATATTATAATAACGCTTTTTTTAAGAGCGGTTTTAACATTATGTATCGTTTATGTTTTTATGAGATTAGGGGCTAAATTAACGCAAGAATTTTGGCAGAAACATCTTACTAATTATAATATACCAGAATACAAACCTAATTCTTAATAGGGAATAATTTTATTATCCCAATCAAATATTTTACCATTATCGGCTACTGTTTTTGTATCAATAACACTTACCAATTTTTCTGCAGAAAATTCGGGAGTAAAGTATTCTTTATCTTTTTTTTGAAAAGGTTTCGATAATTTTGAATCAACTGTGCCTGGATGAAGTCCAAAGACGATACTATCTGGATTTAATCTTTTTTGTTCAATTGATAATCCTTTTAAAACCATATTTAAAGCAGATTTAGATGCCCTATATGAATACCAACCACCTAGTTCATTGTCTTCTATACTTCCAACTCTAGCAGATATTGAAGCAAATTTTGTTATTTTATCTCTGTATAATTTTGGTAAAAAATATTTTGCAATTAAAGCAGTTGGAATAGTATTAGCAATAAACATGTCAATAAATTTAACAGAGGAAAGATCTCTTATTGATTTTTCTGGTTGTTCAAGCGCACCAATCGCCACAATAATTATGTCCAACTTACATTCAAGTGATTGAGCAGTCTCAGCCAAGCTATTTTCATTTAAATAATTTACTTGTTTTGAAATTATAGATTGATGATCTAATTGAACACCATTCCTAGAAAAGGCGAATATATTATTTACACTACTATTTTTTGAAAATTCAAAACACAATGCTTTTCCGATCGCACCAGAGCTTCCAAAAATAGCAATATTTATTGGTTCCATTCTAATATCTTTTATTTAAATTAAGTGACACATAATTATTATTGATAGTATTATATTATCATTTAATTGATAAATTTAAAGAGATCTATATGAGAAATAATAAACCTAATTTTGTATTAGTTCATGGTGCTTGGCATGGTGGGTGGATTTGGAAAGAAGTTACAGATCTCTTAATATATCAAGGTTATAATGTAACTTGTCCTACCCAAACAGGTTTAGGTGAAAGAAAACATTTATTGTCCCCTGAGATAACTTTAGACACATATATTGATGATATAATTAATCATATTTTGTTAGAAGATTTAGAAAATATAGTATTAGTAGGACATAGCTTTGCGGGGTGTATCATAAGTGGTGTTGCAGACAGATTAAAAGAGAGAATTAACAGGCTTGTTTATTTTGATGCAATGATTTTATCAAGTGGTCAAAGTCCTTTTGATATTGCTCCAAAAGAAATAGTTAAAGAAAGAATGACTTTAGCAGAACAATCTGAAGGCAAGCTCTCAATTCCTCCTCCATCACCCGAAGCATTTGGAGTTTTTGATATAAGAAAATCTTTAATCTTGGCTAGTAAATTAACTCCTCATCCTGTAAGCACTTTTAAATCAAAACTAAATTTAGAAAATGAAATTGGGAATGGACTTTCTGTTTCCTATATATTTTGTACTGATCCAGTTTATCAATCTTTAGAAAGTTCAAGAGTGTCTGTAAGAAAAATGAATTGGCCAATTTTTGAATTGAAAGCAGGGCATAATGCTATGTTTACACATCCAAAAGAAACTATGAATTTACTTATGAAAATTTGTAATTAAAATATCTATTTTAGGAGGATAGAATGTCATCTTGCATAACTGGCTGGGCCCATAATAAATTTGGTGTAAATAAAGATCAATCTTCAGAGAATATGATTGCGGAAGTAGTTGAACAGGCAATAAATCATGCAGAAATTTCTCCAAAAGATATAGATTCAATTTATGTTGGAACCTTTAACAATGGATTTCAAAAGCAGGATTTTCATGGTGCATTGCCAGCTGTTTCACAGATAGATTTGAGATACGTTCCAGCTATGAGAGTTGAAAATGCGTGCGCAACAGGTTCAGCTGCCATTCATACAGCGATGAATGCAATTGAAGCCAAAAGAGCAAAGACAACACTTGTTGTTGGTGTTGAGAAAATGACAGACACATCTTCTGAAAAAGTTGGTGACATTCTCTTAGGTGCAAGTTATCGGCCAGAAGAAGGAGAAACTAAAGGGGGGTTTACAGGTGTTTTTGCAACTATTGCAAATGCTTATTTTCAAAAATATGGGGATAAATCAGATGTGCTGGCTAAAATTGCTGCTAAAAATCACGAGAATGGAAGTATAAATCCTCTTGCTCATATGCAAAAAAATTTAGGTTTTGATTTTTGTAATTCTGTCTCAGAAAAGAATCCTTACGTTGCAGAGCCATTAAGAAGAACAGATTGCTCTATGGTATCTGATGGCGCTGCTGCCTTAATAATTCAAGACATAGACCTTGCCCTTTCTGCAAAGAGAGCAATTGCCTTTAGAGCAAGAAGACACGTTAATGACATTCTTCCATTGAGTAAAAGAGATAAAACAGAGTTTGAAGGTGCCCGTCAAGCTTGGAGTTATGCCCTGCAAGATGCTAAAATAAACCTTGATGATTTATCGTTTGTCGAAACGCATGACTGTTTCACAATTGCAGAACTTATTGAATATGAAGCAATGGGTTTAACTAAATTAGGCGAGGGTTTTAAAGCAATCGAAGAGGGCTGGGTTCAAAAAAATGGTAGACTTCCTATAAATCCCTCAGGTGGTCTCAAGTCAAAAGGGCACCCTGTCGGTGCTACTGGAGTTTCTCAACATGTGATGTCAGCAATGCAACTCACTGGGGAGGCAGATGAAATGCAGGTCAAAGATGCTAAATTAGCAGGTATTTTTAATATGGGCGGAGCCTCTGTCGCAAATTATGTCTCAATTTTGGAGAGAATACGTTAATATTAAATGTCTAAATTAATATTAATACGTCATGCTAAATCCGATTGGAGTGGTAATGTCAATGATCTTCAAAGAGGTTTGAACAAAAGAGGTTATAATTCTTGTAAAGTTATTTCTGATGAACTTAAAAAAAGAATAGATAAACCAGATTTGTTTTTAATCTCTCCTGCATTAAGAGCACTGCTAACTTACGAAAATATATTTTTGAATTGGGATAATAAAGACAATCTTTTATCCATTGAAGAAGATCTATATCATGCATCAATAATTCAGATTAAAAAAAAATTAATCTCCAAAGTTGTTGGATTTAATACCGTGGTTGTAATAAGTCATAATCCCATTTTAAATACATTAATGTATCAATTATCAACTAGAGGTTATAATAAGTTACCTGGTAACTTAGTGACTTGTGGCGTTGTTATAATAGAATATTCTGAAAATAATTTCAAAACACCAGTTTTTAAAAACGGGGAAGTTGTCGATTATTTTTTTCCCAGAATGTACATGTAGAATATAAAAACCTTAGCTAGGAATTTGTGTAATTAGCTTCTCTTTTTTCTAAAAGTGCGTCTATTGCTTCTCTATGGTCATCAAGTTGTTGAAGAATACTTTGTTGACTTGCTGCCATTTCTAACGCTTTGTCCAGAGAAACATTTTGTGACATTCTTAATAATCTTTTTGCTCTTCTTGAAGCTTCAGGGGGTTGTGAGGCAATTTTATTTGCAGTTCTGTTAGCTTCATCCAAAAGTTCATCATTTGTTACAACCTTTGAAACAAGACCCCAATCTAGAGCCTTTTGGGAATCAAGAACGTCACAAGTTAAAATCATCTCATTTGCTCTTGCTAATCCAATTATTTTTGGGAGAAACCAGGATCCACCATCACCAGGAATAATTCCAATTCTAAGGAAACTCTCTGAAAACTTTGCTTCCTCTGCTGCAATTCTAATATCGCACATAGTACACAAATCGTTTCCTGCACCAATGGCGTGCCCATTTACAGCTGCTACGATCGGAACATCTATGCTATTCATTGTAAGTGGAATTTTTTGTATTCCAAATCTATACCAATCCTCTAGCTCCGCTAAAGACATATTATCTTTAGTAGTCATATCTTTGATCTCTTGAAGATTTCCTCCAGACGAAAAGCTCTTTCCAGCACCTGTTAATATTACACAACCTACATTTTTATCTTTATCAGCTTTATTTAGAGAATCTACTAAACCTTTTATAATGTCTCCGGAAAGAGCGTTTCTTGTATCCGGTCTATTTAGTGTTATTTTTACAATTCTATCATTTTGTTCATATAAAACTGCCTCAGTCATTTTTCACCTCGAATTAAAATAGTATTTAAGTTAAATATTCCCATAAATTTTGATTGTTATTTTCTAAAAAATCTTTTCCTAATAGGTCTTCCCAATAACTCTCATTTCCAAAATCGTTTCTCCAACTATTTAGATTACGAGTAAAGTAAGCTAATTCATACTCTTGAGTAAATCCAATTGCGCCATGAACTTGATGAGATATTGCTATAACTTTTCCTGCAGCAGCTCCAGCTCTTATTTTTAAAATAGCTATATCCTTTTTATTTTTATAAAAATCACCAGAATTAGTAATTGTTGATAAAGCTGCAGAAGATGCAGATAGCTCAACGGCCATTTCAGATATCTGATGTTGAATAGCTTGAAATTTTGAGAGTGCTCTTCCAAATTGTTTTCTTTGTGAACAGTAATCAATACATAAATCTAAAATTTTTTCCATTGATCCTATCATTTGAGCTGATCTTACTATAGCGCCTAGATGTTTAAAATTTATCCTTGAGTTAATTGGTTTCATTTCAAGGATTTTACATTTATTTAACTTTAAATTATAACGTGGTTCAGATAAAAAATTCTTTTTTAACTCTTTGTCTTCCCCACTATTTTCAATAAGAATAACTTTTTTTATTTTTTCAATTTCAGTAATAAAAACAATTTTATCAGTAAGATTCAAATAAGGAACCGAAATTAATTCTCCGGATATCTTATCACCTATGATTTTAAGATTCTTAGCGTCTATTGCATAAGTTATAATGTCACTTGGAGGATTTATATCAGATTCTGACAGAATATAATTAGACAGTATTGTTTCGGATAAAGGTATTGGTGCTCCTATATTATTTGATAATTTGATTATTGGTAAAGTAGTTGAAAGAGGTAAGCCTGATCCATTGAACTTATCTTTAACGGCTATTTTAGGAAGGCCAAGTTGTACAATTTCACCCCATAAATTAATTAAATCCGAATTGTCGTTATCTATGTTTTGTCTTAATTTATGATCTACATGTTTGTTAAGAATTTTTGAGGTTGTTTCTAAAATAATACTTAGTTCTTCATTCATCTCAGACCTAACTGTCTTGCAATTATCCCTTTCATAATTTCAGTTGTTCCCCCTCTTAATGAGTTTGAGGGTATTCTGAGAGTGGCGTCTTCAAATAAATTTTGTAATTGAGAAGGCCATTCATAAAGTGGAATTATATTGGAAAACTCTCTTAACGTTTCTACCATGGTCTTTTCAAATTTATTACCCAACTCCTTAACAAATGCAGCTTGTGTCTCTGGAGATTCTCCATTTTGTAACATGGCGGCTATAGAAAAACTCATTCTTCTTAATGTTTGAAGTTCAGCAATTAATTTACCTATTAATTTTGAACCTGATTTTATTAAAATATTTTTGAATTCATTTATAAAGCTCTCAAGTAATGTGAAATGAGACAAAAATCTTTCAGGGCCAGATCTTTCAAGTGCAAGTTCACCAACTACTTGAGACCAACCTTTTCCTTCAACTCCAAGCAATGCATCCTCAGAAAGTATAACATTATCGAATAGAGTTTCGTTAAAATGGCGTTGACCTGTCATGTCAGGGATACCTTTTACACTTACATTTGGAAGTGATAAATCAACCAAAAACTGAGATAGTCCTTCATGCCTATTTTTTTCTGATGCAGGATTAGTTCTTACAAGTACAATCATATAATTTGCTATATGAGCGCCAGTAGACCAGATTTTTCTACCTTCAAGTTTCCATCCATTTTCTATTTTAGTAGCTTTAGTTTTAACTGAAGCTAAATCTGAACCAGAGTCAGGCTCACTCATTCCAATGGCAAAAAAGCATTCTCCTGCGGTTATTTTAGGAATAATTGATTTTTTTTGTTCCTCATTTCCATATCTTAAAATTTGACTCCCGCTTTGTCTGTCAGCTATCCAATGAGCAGCGACAGGAGCTCCAGAAGCTAAAAGCTCTTCGGTCACAACATACCTCTCAAGTGCAGTTCTTTCATTACCGCCGTACTTTTTTGGAAATGACATACCTAGCCATCCCATCGATCCAAGTTTCTTACTAAACTCTGGGCTGGCAGAAAAGACCCAAGCATCAGCAGAAGGCTCAAACTCTTTATGATTTAACGATTTTGTTATAAAGTTTCTTACTTCTTTTCGAAGGTTTGATAAATCATTCGTTTCTTTAATAGAAGGAAATTTAAACTTAGACATTTATAATACTTATTTTGTTAATTAATTTAAAATAAGTTAAATTATATAGGATAAAGGTCAATATAATTAATACAAAAAAATGTTCTTATAATAACATTATTAATCAAGGGTAAAATTATTTTAGGTAGTTTGGGAGTTTAAAAATGTCTGTTAATGATGAAGTTTTAGAAAGATTAAAAAAAATCGCTACACCAACCTTAGCTAATGCCTTAGATGATATTGGTTTTAATGGTGTTATGAACAACCTAGCTCCTGCAGGTTTTGGTATGAAGGTAGTAGGAAGAGCTGTTACAGTTCAAGAAACAACAGGTCCTTTTGGCAGTTTTTCATCAGATGATTTTAAAGTTGGACATATGATTGACGCGGCAAATCCAGGAGATGTCATTGTTGTTGCCAATAATGGAGCTCAGGTGTCTACCTGGGGTGGGATGGCTTCTTATGCTGCAAAGTTGAAAGGGGTTGGTGGCCTTGTGGTCGATGGAGGTATTCGTGATAGAGAAGAAATTATAGAATTTTCCTTTCCAGCATTCTCTAGGCACATGGTACCAACACCTGGAAAAACGAGGATAAAAGTTTTATCCATAAATGATCCTATTATTTGTGCAGGAGTAAGAGTAAGAAAAGGTGATATTATTGTTGCTGATGGCACAGGTGTTTTATGTATTCCAATTGAGCATGCTGAGAATATAACTGAAGCTTCCGAAAAGTTTTCTGCCGATGACAGAAAGGCAATGAAAGAAATGGATGTCGGATTAACTTTTACAAATGCTTTAAAGAAGTTTTCTAAAATTTAATTTTTGAGTTAACTAAAAATTTTGAGAGCTCTCTTAAAGAAATCTGTTTGACCAAAGTTTCCAGATTTAAGTGTCACAGATATTGGCTTATTACCACTAGAATGAGGTGACCATAGGGCAGGGACGCCATGAGAAATTTCTTCGCCTATTTTTAGCTCTTGTACACCTAAACCTTTTATGACTGCTCCTGAGGTTTCTCCTCCAGCTGAAATAAATGTTCCAAAATTATCTTTTACTAGTTTTTTTGATAGTAATTCAAAAAAGTTTTCAATTTTATTTGCTAAGATTTCTTGGCCATATTGTTTTTGTTTTTCTGTGACAGTTTTAGTTTCAGAAGACGAGTAAATAAGAGGAGATAATGTTTCATTATCTTTAATCCATGAAAAGACCTTTTCAACCAAGTCTTCATTGTTAATAACTTCATCAGGAGAAATATATAAGGATGGATTATTCTCTCTATAAATATTTATTTGATTTATTGTTGCAACTGAGCATGATCCAGAAAGAATAATTGCATTGGAATTATTTTTAGGAATTTCAAAATTAGTTGCTGACAATAAACCTCTATCTTTGTAAATTTTTGGCAATCCAAGCGCAATACCAGACCCACCAGTTAAAAATGGTAAGTCTTTTACGCCATTACAAATAATGTTAAAGTCGTCATTTCTAATAGTGTCAACAATTGCATACTTATATCCATCTGTTTTTAACATTTGAATTCTCTCTTTGATGCTATTCGCTCCTTTTGAAATAGTTTGAAAATCAATCAGGCCAACATTATCTTTTGTTTGATAATTAAGCCACCTAACTAAATTATGATCTGTCATGGGAGTTAGAGGGTGATTTTCCATGCCTGATTCATTTAATGGTTTGCCATTAACAAACATATGTCCAAAATAAACAGTGCGTCCAGCATCAGGAAATGACGGGCACGCTATAGTAAAATCTGTATTTAATTCTTTCATAATTGCATCAATTACCGGTCCTATATTTCCTTTTTTTGTGGAGTCAAACGTTGAGCAATATTTAAAAATAAATTGTTCACATCCACAATCTTTTAGCCATACAAGAGCCTTTAAGCTCTCCGATATTGCTTCTTCAATTGGTATGGTTCTAGTTTTGAGGGCAATTACGGCAGCGTCAGTTGGTTCTTTTTTTATTTCTGAAGGTAGTAGGGTTGGAATACCAGCATACATGGATACTTGCATTCCTGATTTTTTAAGGTTGTTTGCAATGTCTGAGGATCCTGTAAAATCATCACCTATTATCCCTAGTTTCATAATCCGCTCTTTATTCTATAATGCTTGTTTTTCTAATTGTGTTACAATTTTCTCTTTAACCCAAGGGGTTACTTCTTCATTAAATGATAGATAATGTTTGCTGTTGAGGTGAATGTCAAAAGCGTCTTTGTCGGTGTAAGTTTCATATAAAAATACTATATTTTTATTATTAGGGTCGTGGCAGACATCAAATTCATGACAATCTTTTTCAAGTTCAAGAGAGTCTCTAGCTTGTTGTAAGATTCTTATTTTAAATTTTTCTGTGTCTTTTTCGTGAATTACAAATTTAACAGTTATTACAAACATTATTAATTTTAACTCCTATTAGGTTAACGCTTCATTCTGAACATTTTTATCTTTTAATAATGTGGCTAATTGTTCAGTTACTGCTTTTGTTCCCATATCACCTCCAAATTCAATTGGCCTTAGTTCATTTCTCTCAAAGCCTGTTTCAATTGCAGCCTCTATTAGTTTCGAACTTTTTGAGGCACTTTCACATCCTTTTTTATCTGATAAATAGTCAAGCATCAAAGTAGAGCTAAGAACGGTCGCTAATGGATTTGCCTTGTCTTGTCCCATTATGTCTGGGGCGCTTCCATGAGCGGGTTGAAATAAACCATGGTTGTCTCCAATTTCTGCACATGAAGCCATTCCCATGCCACCTACTAACCCTCCACCAAGGTCAGATAATATATCGCCAAACATATTTTCCATTACCATTACGTCATATTCCCAGGGATTCCTTATAAGGTTTAATGCCATTGCATCAACATAACAATGTTCCGATAATATATCTGTAAAATTTTTTTTTCTTTCATCAAATATTTTTCTAAACAAAGCTTGAGAACGAAATACATTGGCTTTATCAACGCAAGTAACTTTCCCTAACTTTCCCTTACTCTTTCTTTGTCGTGCTAATTTAAATGCAAAGTCATGTAATTTCTCTGTTGTTTTTCTGGTAATACGCATAATATCTTGAACTTCGTCATTGTTATCCACGGGGCATCTGTTATGAACAGCTGCTGTGTAGAACAAACCTTCAGTAGATTCTCTTAATATAACTAAATCAATATTACTTGCTAATTTATTACTTAACCTGTTTGTAATGTTTGGGTAAGCCTTAACTGGTCTAACTCCAGCATATAATCCAAACATTTCTCTAAATCTGAGGTGAGGGCATACTTCTGTCCCATCTTCATGTCGTATCGTTGGTAATCCAATCGCCCCAAGGAAAATACTGTCAGCATTACTTATTCTATCTTCACCGCCTGGTTCTACATCACAACCTTCTTGTTCAAAATATTTTGCACCAGCATTAATATTTTCCCAGTTACATTTAAAACCACCAATAATTTCAGATGAGAGATCAACTATTGATATCGCTGAGTTTACTACATCTTTACCTATTCCGTCTCCAGGAACAGTTGCAATTTGAAAGTGATCCATTTTTATAAATAAAACCTTATTTTTTGATATTTGACATTAATATTGAAAACGTAGTTTTACAATGTTTAAGTTCTATGATTATAAGGGAATTGGTGATGTGGATGCACTAAGTCAATCTTGGGAGATATAGCTTGAGTTCATCCACATACGTTATTAATAATGATAACCGTTATCATTGTCAACACTATTTTATTTTGATATTAATATTAGTTATCATTATTAAAAATAATCAACAAAAACAATGACTTATTAATTTATCTATGTTATTAATTAAATATTATTTGAAATATAGATGGAGTTTATGATGAAAGGTGAAAAAGTTGTTATAGAACAACTAAATATCATTCTTAAGAACGAATTAACAGCTATCAATCAATATTTTCTACACGCTCGAATTCTAAAAGATTGGGGATTCTTAGGTCTAGCCAAAAAGATATATGATGAGTCAATGGGTGAAATGAAGCACGCTGACTGGATTATTGAAAGGGTATTAACACTTGAAGGTCTTCCTAATTTGCAGGATTTAGGTAAATTAAAAATTGGTGAGAATGTTCCTGAAATGTTTAGTGCAGATTTGGGCTTAGAGATGACAAATCAATCATGTTTAAAAGTTGCTATAAATGTTTGTGAAGACAAGAATGATTATGTAACTAGAGATATCTTTCTCAAAATATTAGATGATACAGAAGAACACATAGATTGGATTGAATCTCAGCAACATGTAATTGAACATGCGGGTCTCAAAAATTTCTTGCAAGAGCAAATCGCTGAATAATTTATTTTAAATTAGCTTCAAAGTTTGTCTGAGACTGATTTATTTCTTGTTTAATATACTCTGAGCAACTTCCACATTGTGGTTTAGCTCCGCAACTTTTATAAACTAGTGAGGGCGTATTAGCTCCACTAGTTACTGCCGTGGTTATAGCCTTATCTGAAATTGCATTACATACACAAATTATCATTTATACTTTCCCCCAAGCAAACTTATTAAACTAATTTTGAGAATGATTGTCAATACCATTTTCATTATAATTATCAAATACTGGATTAATGATTTCAAAAGTTTTTTGAGATAAATCAGAAAGTTCAAGACTTGGGTTAGAAACTGATAATAACTTCATTGCTTCATGGTAGGCGGCACAGGTCGAAAAACCACAATCGATTAATTTATGATAAAGTACCTTAACGTTATCCATTTCATAAGTTTGACGCTTGTTTGAGCAATTATTCTTAAAAGTATTAATTTGTATAATATTAGACATAGAAAAATATTAATAATGATAATAGCTATCATTATTAATAATATTTTTTTACAGTCAATAAAAAACTTGAATTTTAAATAAAAGTATCCTATTTAATTTAAATAAGAGTGATTATCATTATGATAATGATTCGCATAATAACTTACACTTGGAGATTTAAATGAACAATATAAATTTTAAAGGTGCAACTTTAGCAAAACTATCTTTTGTTGGTGCTGTAACTTTTTCTTTCATGTGCTCATCCATTACTTCTGTTAATGCTGGACATCATGGAAACGTTTATGGTCCTTATCCAATAACTGAAAAAAGTTATAAAGGTACTAAAAAGAATTCCGTCTCATATGGCGGCCAAATGGCCAGACAATTATTACATAACAGTTTGAAAAAATTAGCATCAAAGGGTAGCCCAAGTGATCCAACTTTAGCTCCTGAAAAGAAGATGCTTGTATATCTAAATACTAAAGATAAATCAAAATCTCTTCCAATAATGGATCCTAAAAATAGTTCTAAATTTCCAGTTAAACAAAAAATGATCGGTGAGTTGTCTGGAGGAGCTAACCTATCAGGTAAGGCAGACAAAAGAATCCAAACATCATGGCCTGGAAATATGAGTGGTGTAGATGTTATTAAATTTATGATTAAAAAAGCAGGTAAAACAAAGGGTGGCGTCGATACCAGAAATGGCATGAATTATCCTCAACTTATCTCAAAATATACTATGGGAGCAGTTTTATATCATCAGGCTTGTGATAATTATCTTGACGAGAAAATGACAGCAAGTTCAAAGCCAAACAATAAACCTTATAAAAAAGGAGCTTATTATACAGGTAAAGAACATAGTTGGGATGAAGCTTTTGGATATTGGGGAGCTGCTGCTCATACTATGAAGCTATCCGCTGCTCAAAGTTATGACGTTGCCAAGAAAAAAGATTTAAAAGCAGCAGACTATAATAAAGATGGAGTGGTTGATCTTCAAACTGAAATGACATATGCGCATGCTTACTATGCTTCAAGCTATGATAAAAAAGGTAAAACAAATTACCTTAAAACTGTAACAGGAGCTTTTATTGACGGAAGAAAGCTTATTACTGCAGCTGATGGAAATAAATTATCTGAAGCTGAACTAAATAAAATACAAGATTATGTTCAAATAATTTGTAGTAATTGGGAAGATGTAATAGCTGAGTCTGTCTTTAAATACGCTGGATCTGTTTACAAAGATTTAAGTAAGATAGAAAAAGCCCTAGCTTCAGGTTCTGGAATGGACAAGGCAATGTCAAAATATTTAAAGCATTGGGGTGAGTTAAAAGGATTTGCCATGGCTCTTCAAGCTGGTCCTGACAACAAAAGCGATACATTTAACAGGATGAATCGCATGATGGGATTTGGTCCTTTAATGCCTAATTTATCACAGGTTGTAGGAATTGACTCTTCTGGAAATTATATAAAAGACCAGGGTTCTTCAATTGGATATTACAAGCTTCATATGCTTAAAATACAAAATCTTATGGCTGATAAATATGCTCTTAAGGCTAAAGTAAATGATGCAACAGGTGGTATGGCAGCACTACTTGAAGAAGTAGGCACCAAAAAATCCGCTGAAAACGATTAATATAAAATAAGAAACTGACCAGTTATACAACTGGTCAGTAATTTAAAAATGGAAATATTTTATCAATACTTAGAAACTATAAGTGAAAACTTTTTTGATCCCAAAAAAAGAGTGTTTTTGGGATATTTATTTTCTGCATTCTTAATTTCATTTATGTG
>QBZG01000028.1 GCA_003282435.1 SAR116 cluster bacterium AG-335-B03 | reverse complement strand
GTAGCTCAAAAAGCTAAAACTCTTGGTTGGCTAAATATTAAAACTATTAAGAAAAATTTTACTAAAGATATCTTAGATTATATATTAGAATTACCTAAATAATTAGGAATGTTAATATGGTTGATACCAAAACTCAAAGAAATAAGAGTGATAAAGAAACTATCATTGACATGGAACCTGTAAAAGAACAGCAAAAAATAAGTTTTTTTAAAACTAATAATTTTGTTTTACCTCTCATTAGTGTTTCGTTTTTTGTATTGATATCAACTTGGTTAATATTGGATTATTTACCTAATTTTTTTCAAGAACATACAAACAGAATTAATGACTTAGCAAATACTATTCAAAAAATAGATGAGAAAGAAAATAAAAAAATAAATATTTTAAACCAAGAAATTGAGATATTGAAAAATGAAATAAAAAACTTTGATTTGAATAGAAATGAAGAAGCTAAGATTGAGATAAAAGACCTTCAAAAATCTCTTTTGTTAGTTAAAGAAGAACTCAAAAAAGTTTCGACTAAATTATTTGTTTTAGAAAAAGAATATAAACAAGTTGATGATAAAAAAGATGAACCAAAAAATAAAATATCCCGAAATAATTTTATTAGAAATAATGTAAATATTTCAGAAAATAATAAAAATTTTAAAAATATTGAAAATGAATTAATAATGGAAGCAAAAAATATTATAGAAAAACTCTTAGCTAAAAAAGATCTAGAATCTTTTTCAAATGAAGAATTAAACTTAATTGAAAAAAGTTACTTTGAAAAAATTAAGAATTACCTAGCAGGTTTTTTTATGCTTAGACAATATTCTAACGACCAATCTCCTCGAGGGTTGATTACTAAAGCAGAATTAGAATTAAAAAGCGGGAATTTATATAATTTTTTATCTTTGATTAAGAAGTTACCAGATAATTGGAAGGTACCTGTTAAAGACTTTATCTTTAAACTTGAGAAATTTTTATTATCAATTGATAAAAAGAGTGGGTAAGTGATTTTCAAGATTATCAAACTAATTTTATTTATTTTAATAATCTGGTACTTGTCAGAATTTTTTGCTAATTCAGAAGGTGAAACTTCTATAAATTGGATGGGATGGGGTATTCAAATACCTACAGACCGATTTGTTTTAATATTAATATTATTTTCTGTTGTAATAATTTTAATTGATAGAATTTGGCTTGCATTCTTAAATTTTCCAAAGGCAGCTTTTAGAAGATTCGAAGTTAATAACAATAAAAAAGTAGAACAAAAACTAGTTAAAGCATTTTTACTGGCTAGTCATGGAGAATTTGAGTCTGCTGCAAAAGAAGCTTCTCTTGTAGCCAAAAACACTAAAGATAAAAATTTAGGTAAATTGTTAAGCACACATTTAGATGTTTTCAAAAACTTAAATGAAAATTCTACAAATAAAAAAGAAATATCAAAGAATTATTTTAAGCAACTTACTGCTGAGTCTTCAACAGCATTTGTTGGTCATTTAGCTTTAATGAGACAAGCAATATTAGATAAAAAAAATATTAAGGAAATTCTAGAAGAAGCAGAAAAAGCTATTAAATTTGAGCCAAAATCAAAACAAATTTTAGAAGTTTTACTTTTTTCTTATGCAAAAATAGGAGATGTCACAAATTCTATTATTTATCTAAACAAATTAAAAAATATGAAATTTATAAATCATAAAATCTACCAAAATATTGCTTCTGATTTAAATTATGTCTGTGCCTTAAATTATTTAGAAAAAGGAAATATAAATTCAGCAACAAATCATTTAAAAGATGCGTTTAAACAAAAACCTAATCATGTCTTAGTATCGATAAAATTATCAAATCTGCTCAAGGGGATTGGTTCAAAAACTAAATCCATTAATCAACTAGAAAAAACTTTCTTACTTACTTCAAATCATGATGTTTTAGATGAGCTGTCAAAAAAGTGGGATTTAAAAACATCTGGTTCACGTGTAGCAAAAGCAATAAATCTATTAGGTAAAAAATCATCTCTAGACATAAAAGATGATCTTAAAATTGCTATAGCTTGTTTTGCAGTTACAGAAAAAATTTGGGGTGAGGCAGAAAAATTACTAACTGAGGTACCTAAAAGTAAACTTACGAACAAGGCTTATCAGGCCTTTGCAGATATAGCTAATTCACAAAATAATCCTGAAATAGTTAGGGATAATTTGGAAAAAGCTGCAAACGCTGCCGAAGGTTTTAATTATTTTTGTTCCTCTTGTGGGAGTAAAAATAATAAGTGGGAACTTCATTGTCCAAAATGTGATAATTTAAGTACTATCGACTGGATGAAAATGAATGATATTGAAATGCAAGATAGTATTTCTTTGTCGAACTTAGTTCCGAAAATAGACAAAAATTTAATTAGTAATTAAAGTGAAATATCTAATTGCTTTAAAAGCTAAATAAAAAGAAAAAATTATCAAAATTGTTCCCAAAATAAGAAAAATAAATTTCTGTTTTGACTTTATACAATTTTCAACAACTTTAATACTTACTGAATAGCAAACTAAGATATACCAAGTTGAGTCTATTATCCCTGCTAAGAGGGCCATTCCAAACTTTGTGTAAATACTATAATCTTGATTAATAAATTGACTAAAAATAGATGTAAAAAAAATTAATATTTTTGGATTTATTAGAGAAGTAGTTAATCCAATAAATATGCACTCTATTGTTGTTTCGGGTATTTTTGTTTCATCATTACTAACTCTTTTGGAGATTTTCAAAAATAGTATTTTGGAACCTAAATAAATAAGGAAAATAGCACCCGATATTTGAATAATGGGTATGGCGGAGGGTAATAAATTAATTACAAAACTTAAACTAAAAATAGAAATTAAAGCATAAATAAATATCCCAAATCCATGCGCTAATGAGGCTACAAATCCTGAAACGAAATCTTTTGAATTAGTTAAATATATAATCACAATTAAACTTGGGCCAGGTGTCATAGCACCTATCAGGCAAACAAAAAAAATTGTTAACCATTCAAAAAAAATCATAAAATATCTTTGCCTTACGCCAAATTCTTAAATGCATTTTGTCTTAAAGCTTCGTATGTTGTTATAGCTACTGAATTACTTAGATTAAGACTTCTACTTTTAGCAACCATAGGAATTCTTAATTTATTAGTGTCTTTTATCTGTTTAATAACATCATCAGGCAATCCACTAGTTTCGTTACCAAATAATAAACAATCATTCTGTTTGAAACTAACTTTACTAAAATTTTTCTTTGCAAATTTTGTAAAAGCATAAATTTCATTAAAATTTATTGATTTCAAGCATAAGTCTAGACCGTCATAAATAAAAAAATCAGCATCCTTTTTGTAATCCAGACCTGCTCTTTTAAGCGTATTGTCATTAAGATTAAAACCTAACGGTTTTATTAAGTGTAATGTTGTTCCAGTATTGGCGGCTAATCTCATAATATTTCCTGTATTAGGAGGAATTTCGGGGTTAAATAAAATTATGTGGAACATACACTTTTTCTTTATTATTTATTTATCAACTAACCTTAGAGAGTTTCGGCTAATCTAATGATTCTTTGATTATATATTTGAGAATTCTAACAACCTGATGTTGGTCTTTTGCTACAGCAGCTGCAGCAGCATCAACTTCTTTGAGTGCATGTTGGTGTTCATCATTATGAATTACTATAATCGATTTATTAAGAGCAGCCGCGTACCCTGCATCAAATGCAGCATTCCATTGCTTATATTTCTCTCCAAATTTAACAACAACAATATCACAATCTTTTATTGATTTTCTTGTTTTTATAGAATTTATGTTTGCACCTTTGTTATCTTTCCAGAAATTTTTTTCTTCGTTACCTAGAATTTGAACTCCACAATTATCCGACGCTTCATGATTTGTAATCGGGGAGGAAAAGGAAATTTCTAAATTTTCTTTATTACATAAGTTTATTATTTCTTGGCGCCAATCACTATGTATTTCACCTGAAAGGTATATGTTTAACATTTCTAACTCCTTTAAATTTTATTTTGAGGTAATAGTTTGGGTGCCTTTGTCATTGTAATGGCTAAAGATATACTTGCAACAATAGCAATCACAAACATGCCAAATAAAATTATATCATAATTAATATGTAAGTCTAAAAGTTTGCCGACAACGGCAGGGCCAATCGCTGTTCCAAAAACCATTGTAGATGTCGATAAAGATCTAACGGATCCTAAATTTTTAGTTCCATAATACGTTGGCCAAAAGGTTCCACCAATCGTCATTGCTAAACCTTGTGTCATTCCTATACATGCTAGCCCATAAATAGCGTTTATGTAGGTATTACTATAAGAAAAGATTAGTAAACCTAACGCCATAGGAATAAGGTAGAATGGTAAAATTTTCTCAACACCAAATCTGTCAAGTATCCACCCTGAACTCAAAGTAGTTAAGATCGACATTCCAGTATAGAATGGGAATAAAGCGGTAAAAGAAATTAAGGACCAGTTTTTCACTTCAGTAAGATGAACCATGTTAAAAAAGAATGCAGTTGAAAAGATTGGAGGGATTAAAAATGGTACTATTACCGCCCAGAAAACCCAATTTTTAAGAACTTCTTTTCTTGTCCAATGCTTGTGACTCATTCCTAGTTGATTAGTCATATTCTCCTGTTTGCTATTCGGTGTTCTTTCGTTAGATAAAAGATATAATATGACTGGAAGTATTAACAACAATATTATCATTCCAATTATCCAGCTGTTTCTCCAACCTATAATCGCAAATAAACTTACAAATATAACTGGGAAAATTGCTTCACCAAGTGAAAATCCCATAATTGAAATTGACAATGCCTTTCCTTTATTTTTGCCATACCATTTACCTATAGCAACAGCAGGTATATGAATAAGCATTCCCTGTCCAAAAAACCTCAATCCAAAAATTATAAAAGGAAGAAGCCAAACTATATTAATAAATGTCATAGATAGGCAAAGCAAACTTAGCGAAATAATCACAACTTTTATGTTTAAAGTGATTTTATATTTATCGATATATCCACCAAAAATTAGCATTGCGATTGCTGAGGCTAAGGTTCCACCTGAATAAATAAATCCCCAATCCCCATGAGATAAATCAAATGTTAGTCTTATTTCTCCTGCAAATAATGAAATAAAAAATGTTTGTCCAAAACATGAACAAAAATATAGAAAGGCAGTTGCTATCAACCATCTAGCATTCTGTTTTAAAAAATTCATAGGGGTCCATTTAATTCATTATATTATGATTATATGATCCTTAAATAAAATTAAGGCAATAGTTTAAATTTTTAATTCACCTATCTCTTCATTTTCAAAGCTTAGAAATGTATCTGTTGGGTTGCCTATTCTTCCATACCCGTTCCATACTTTAAAACCAAATAATTCTTTTTGATAATCATTGAGTTGTGAAAAAATTTCTTTTTTTATTCCTAATGTAAAATTCTCTTGAGGTCTAAATTGTGGACCACAAAAAGTTATTAATATAGCCAATCTTTCTTCTTTAGAGATATTTGCACCAGTTCCATGCCACACTCTACCATCCGTTATTATTGCGCAGCCTGGAGGTCCTTCTGCAGATATAGTTTCAATATTTTTATCAATATTTTTATCAGGATGGCGACCAAATAAGTGAGAACCTGGAACTATCAAAGTACCGCCGTTTTCTCTAGTCATACCATTTAACATAATTAATACATTTGAAACCGCAGGCCTTGATATAAGTTCATTATTATTAGAAATATCCTTATTAACTTTTATATTAAATTTTTTTCTGTCTATAGAGCCTGAAGGTAAAAAATCTTCGTTTCTTCTTACAGGGTCAGGCAACCACCATTGGTCCGTATGAAGGTCCATGGCAATGCCTCCTGGCTTAGCTATATTTGCTCCAAAGCTAGAAATTAGATATTCATTACCAACTACCTGTTTAATACAATCGACATAATTGTGTAGTTCTAAAATTTCTAAAAATACTTTTCCTTTATTAGGTAACATCCATACTCTTTGGTTGATGCCTGTATTGTTTTTGTTTTTATCAAATTCCCCCCATTTTTTAGTTTTACTGCCATCTTCATATGCGATATTTAATTTCTTTTCAGCTGCTGCCTGCTCTACTAATCTTTCCAAAACCTTTTTATTAAGATCAGCAGGAATAGCGTTTTCTAAAAGGCAGTATCCCCATTTTTTAAGATCATTTTTGGCAACCTCAATTGATTTTGTGGGTTCAGGATAATTTTTATTCAATTTATAACTCTCCCTAAAAACTAATTAACCAAAACTTCTACATTAAATTAAATTTAAATTTACTAATGCATTTTTAACCAACTTTTTTTGATCATCAGTAGCTGGTGCTGTTGGTCTTCTTGCAAATCCACTTTCAAGACCTTGAAGCTTTTGAGCATATTTACATAAAGAAGGCATATTATCTAAACCAATTGCATCCCATAATGGCATTAATCTTTCATGAAGATCTTTAGCTACGTTCCAATCCTCTGCAATTACAGCGTCCCATAATTTGACTGATGGTCCAGGGGCTGCAGTCAAGATTGCAGCTATAGATCCAGGAGCACCAAGTTGATATGAAGAGTATAGGAGTGCGTCTACCGCACTAAAAATAATATTCTCAGGTTTTGCTCTTCTAATTAGATCAGCAAAAAGTTTCATATCTCCCGCACTTTGTTTGACCCCTAACACACCTGGAACCTCATCCATTATTCTTAAAAGTAAATCAGGAGACAAATAACACCACGGGACAACGTTATAAATAAGAATAGGAATTTGGCATTCCTCATGTATTTCTTTGAAATGTCTAACCATAGCGTCATCATCTGGTCTAAATAGATAATTAGGTGGAGTTATTTGAAGCGCAGAGACATTCAAAGATTTCACAGATTGGCCTCTAGCTATTACTTCAGAAGTTGAATTGGCAATTATTCCAGCGACTAAAGGTACTCTATTGTTTAATGCCTCTGATGTTTTTCTCATAAGAGACACATATTCGTCTATATTTAGAACATGACCTTCACCTGTACTACCTCCAGCAGCTAAACCATGGACTCCGTTTTCTATCAACCAATCGACTTGAGGCTTTATCAAGTTTAAGTTTATCTCTCCATTTTCAGCAAATGGAGTTGTGAAAGGCGCGATAATACCTTTTAGCTCGGTCATGTTTCTCTTCCCCCCTAGAGTTTTATTGTTTCTTAAATTAGTATAATTTAATAAATTATAAAAATTAAGATAAAAAAACAAAGGAAATAAATTTAGAAGACTATCATGATAATAGATAAAGAAACAAAAATTTTCCTTGAGCAACGTGTTAAAAACAACTCCAAACTTCATCATTTATTAGAGCCAAAAGAACTTAGAGAAGAACGTTTAAGACAGTTAAAAGATGATAATTTGACGCCTCCAAAAATATCTACTTTTAAGAATATAAAAATAAGGAATAGGTTTAACAAGAACATTAATGTGAGGTTCTATTTTCCTATTAACTACAATGATAATATTAAAACACCAATTATCATTTTTTTTCATGGTGGTGGGTTTGTAATGGGAAATTTAGAGACACATGATTTTACATGTAGATCTATTTGTAATGAATCAGAAATGATAGTTGTAGCAGTCGATTACAGCCTTTCTCCAGAGTATAAGTTTCCTTATGCCTTGTCTGAATCAAAGGACGTACTCCAATCTTTAACGGATTTTGAAAATGAATTTAATATAGACCTTAATAATTTGTTTGTTTGTGGAGACAGTGCAGGAGGTAATTTAGCTACTGTATTAGCAATTAATTCTTCTAAAAAAAATATTATACCTATCCAAGGGCAGATTCTAATATACCCTTGTGTTGATTTAACCTTAACTATGAAGTCAATGGATATAAATTTGGATGGAATGACTTTGACGTATGACACCATGAATTATTTTATTGGTCATTATTTAAAAAGTAAAAAAGAGTCAGTGAATTGGGAAGCTTCACCTTTGTTTAGTGGCAATCTAAAGAACATGCCAGAAACGTTCATATTTGCGGCAGGGTTGGATCCACTACTAGATGAGGGAATAGCATATAAAAAGAGGCTTGAATATTTTGGTAATAAAGTGACCTATAAATTATACCCAGGCCAAATTCATGGCTTTTTATCAAATTCAAAACATTTTCCAAAGTCAAACGAATGTATAAAAGAAATAGGTCGTGCTGCAAAAGTAATGTTAAGTAGTAGAAGAGCTTAAATGAAAAACATACTTATATTTGGTGGAAGTGGTTTTCTTGGCAGTTGGATTACAAAATCACTTTTAAAAAAAAACCTTAAGATAACTATATTTGATCTTAGAATTAAAACAGAATTACTTAAAAATTTGATAAGTGATGAATTGAATAATATAGACTTTATTGAGGGTGATATTACTGATTTTGAAGGAGTTTTAAAAGCAACTAAAGATATGGATTATATTTTAAATTTAGCAGGTTTAATGACACCAGATTGTAGTTCTAACCCATCTTTGGGGCTAGAAGTGAATGTTAAAGGTTCAATTAATGTTTTTGAGGCAATAAAAAGAAATAATATTAAATTTCTTATTTATACTAGTAGTGGTGGAGTTTATGGTAACGAAGATAAATACAATCCATTCCCTGAAACACATTATGGTGCTTTTAAGTTAGCGGTTGAAGGAATTGCTAGAGCTTATTTTAATGAATCTCTAATTTCCAGTGTTGGGTTAAGGCCATTTGTGATTTATGGGCCTGGAAGAGAAATCGGTGGAACTGCAGGTGTCACCTTGGCTTGTAAAGCTGCTAAACAAAACCTTAAATACACCGTAGGTTTTTCAGGAAAGGCCGGGTTTGTATATGTTGAAGATGTTACAAATTTAGTTGAAAGATTAATTGATAAATCTCCTGTTGGAGCATTGACTATTAATGTTAATGGAATAACAGCAAGCGTTGAAGATTTTCTTTCAATAATTAAAAAAAATATTCCAGATGCAAAAGTAACATTAAATGGTAAACCAATAAGTGTCGTCGAGGAAATCCTTGGAGGAGAGCCCTCTAAAATTTTTAAGGATTTTAAATACACCTCACTTGATCATGGAATAAATAAGACAATTAATTTTTATTAAAATACTGAAAGCTAAAAATAATATGCCCACAAAATTTTCTTCAAATACTAAGGGCATACTTTTTATTGTGTCAGCAATATTTTGTCTTTCGTTAATGGATGGTTTTACTAGGTATTTAACTGATTATTATAATGTTATTACTATTAATATGTTTCGATATTTCTTTTTATTTTTATTCGTAATCACAATAAATAGTATAGGAAATAAAAGTGTAATTATTGTATCAAAAAGTAAGTATAAAATTATACAAATTATTCGTGGGACTGTTTTAGCGGTTGAAATGTGTTTTGCTCATTATCTTTTTTTAAAAATAGGACTTATTGAAACTCACGCTATTTTTGCAAGTTGTCCACTCATCGTAGCCGCATTATCCGTATTTTTTTTGGGGGAAAAAGTTGGGTGGAGAAGATGGTGTGCAATTTTAGTAGGTTTTGTTGGTATCTTGATTATGCTCAGGCCTGGTTCTAAAGTTTTTGATCCATTGTCTTTAATTGCACTTGCGTGTGCTTTTGCCTTTGCGATTTATCAAATTTTGACCAGATATGTATCAAGTGAAGACAGTCCAGACACTAGCCTTTTCTATACTGGGATCACTGGTTTTGTTATACTTGGTTTAATAGGGCCATTTTTTTATAATTCAATAGAAACCTTGCATTGGCTATGGTTGCTAGTTGTTTGTATGCTTGGTGCTGGTGGACACTTTCTTATGATTAATGCTTTCAAGCATAGTGAGGCTTCTTTATTGCAACCATTTACATACCTTCAATTAGTTTTTGTCTCTATAATTGGTGTTTTAATTTTTAAAGAAAAGTTAGAAACTGAGATTTTAATTGGAGCTTTCATAGTTATAGTAGCGGGATTGTTTACTTTCTGGAGAGAGTATTCAAAAAATCAACAGATTTAAGGAGAGATAAATTGTCTAAATTTAAATATAAAAATATTTTATTAACAGGAGCTGCAGGCGCACTTGGAGAACAATTAAGAGAGACACTTTCTCAAAAATGTGACTTATTAAGAATTTCAGATAAAACTAATTTAGATAAAAAATTTGATAATGAAGAAATACAACAAGCAGATTTATCTTCAGCAGAAGCTATTTTTAAACTTACAAAAGATATTGACTGTGTAGTGCATATGGGAGGACAAAGCATAGAGGGTTCATGGGACAATGTCCTGAACTCTAATATAATTGGGATGTATAATTTATATGAGGGTTGCAGAAAAAATAATGTGAAGAGAGTAATATGGGCTAGCTCAGTTCATACTGTTGGTTTTTATCCAAGAGCAGAGGTTATAGATAATAGAGTAATGCCAAGGCCAGACAGTAACTATGGATTATCAAAAGTTTTTGGAGAATCATTAGCGCAATATTATTGGGATAAATACAAATTAGAGACAGTTTCAATTAGAATTTATTCGTGTGTTGCCGAACCTAAGGATCATAGAATGTTATCTACATGGTTAAGTTATAATGATTTAAGAAGCCTAGTGATATCATGCATGAATACTTCAAATGTTCAGCATTCAATAATCTTTGGAGTGTCAAATAACAACTCTATATTAATCGATAACAAATATGCCAATCATATTGCTTATAGACCAAAAGATAATGGTGAAGAGTTTAGAAAAAAAATAGAAGATAATGACGGTTTCATTGATTCGAAAGATCCTCTTGTAACTACCCATGGTGGTTATTTTGTATCAGCAGGTCATTTTGACGATGAATAAAATTACTCTTACTAATTTTTGATAAATTTCTTTCTTATAATAATATAAATTTCGTATGTTAAGTTCTTTTAAGTTTATATTTTTCAACTGAGCCTTTAAATTTGAGTACTGACTAGAAATTAATCATAAATAAAAAAATACAAAAATTTGTTAACATATTAATCATATTTACAAAATAATTTTTCAAGACAAAAAAAATATTTGAAAATATATTAATTTTTTCTTGCCTTTATCTTAATAATTGAGAAGATACGAATCAGTTGGAAACAGTAAGTGTTTCTTGGGTTGGGTTATTTTTGGGGAAATAATAAACTTACTTGATGATAGCCTTTATTTTAAATACTAGGGAGGAATTTTATGAAATTCAAATCTAGCCTATTCGTAGGCGCTGTAGCATTAGCTGCAACTAGTTTAGTAGCTATCTCAGCACAAGCTGGTGACAAGTTACGTTGGAAGATGCAAAGTACTTGGGGAAGCCAGGTTGCAATTAACGGTGAAGCTGCTGTTTATTTTTCTAACAAAGTAAAAGAAATCTCAGGTGGTGACGTTCGTTTAAGGTTCCACGAGCCAAATGCACTTGTACCTTCATTAGAAGTTTGGGATGCTGTTAAGAACGGTTCAGTAGATGCAGGTTACACAACACCTGGTTATCATGCTGGAAAAATTCCTGCAGTTTCTTACTTCACAGCTGTTCCTTTTGGCCCAGGTGCAAGTGAGTACCATGGTTGGATGGAATATGGCGGAGGTCAGCAATTAAAAGACAGAATTTATGGTGAGTATGGCCTTAAAGCTCTTAACTGTCTAACACACGCTCCAGAGACTTCAGGTTGGTTTAGAAAGAAAATCAACAAAGTTGAAGAGTTAAAAGGAATGAAGATGCGTTTCTTTGGACTTGGTGCTATGGTTATGAGTAAAATTGGTGTGTCAACACAGCTACTAGCAGGTGGAGATATTTATCCAGCACTAGAAAAAGGTGTTATTGATGCAACTGAGTTTTCCATGCCTACACACGACTTAAGTTATGGTTTTTATCAGTTAGCTAAGTTTAACTACTTTCCAGGATGGCATCAGCAGACTTCAATTGGTGAGCTATTAATGAGCACTAAAGGTTGGGGTGGTTTAACAAAGACACAACAAGGCATTATCAACACAGCATGTCGTGACACAATGTGGTGGGCACTTGTTAGATCTGATGCAAAGCAGGTTCCTGCGATGCGTGAGCTTGAGAAGAAGGGCGTAACATTTGTAACATGGCCTGATTCAGAGATTTCTAAGTTCAAGAGAGCTTGGGAAGAAGTTGTGAAAGAAAAGTCAGCAACTGATCCTTTATTTAAAGAAATCACTGCTAGCTACGACGCTTTCAGAAAAGACTACAGCATTTGGTCACAAAGAGCTTACTTAAAGTCTAAAAACTACTAATATTTAAATACTGAGTACACCTATTGTAAAATAGGTGTACTTTTTTATGTCTAGATAAATTTATTGAAATATCACCTTTAATAAGTTAATTATTTATTAAATAGATAAATTTTGGGGGGGATAATGGCATTAACTGAACAAAATATGCAGGGTTTAGTTTCTATCAGTGAAAAAATACGAGAAATCGTTAACAGAGCTGGAAGAGCTAGTACATGGCTATTGGTTCCCTTAGTTATAATAACAATGTGGGATGTGGTTGCTAGAAAATTAGTTTGGATACAAATTTTTATGGTTGCCAATTTTGGTTCTTTCTTTGAATCAACATTAATGCAAGAAATGGAATGGCATCTACATACAGTAGTTTTTTGTATGGTTTTAGGATATGGTTACACACATAATAGACATGTAAGAGTTGATTTTCTTCGAGAAAACTTTAATTTCCAGTCGAAAGCTAAAGTTGAATTTTATGGTAATATTTTGTTTATGTTACCTTTTACATTAATTTGTGTTTATTTTTCGTGGATTTATATGGTTGACTCATATCAAATTGGAGAAGTTTCTGCTTCTTTAGTTGGTTTAAGTAATAGATGGATTATTAAAACGTTTCTTCCAATAGGATACTTCTTTTTATTCCTTGGTGGAATGTCAGTCATGATACAGCTTATAGCTGTAATTTGGGGTGATAACAAAAACGGCTTGATTTAATGGTTCTGGATTATGATGAAAAGAAATAAATTAATTTCATTAAGAATTGTGAGTTAAGTTATGTGGTTCTCTAAGATTCCAGGTTATATTTTTGATAAGCAAAAAACACCTTACTTGACAGAAGCGAAAGATCTTACTTTAGCTCAATCACAATATGAACTAGCTGCTTATGGAGTTTTTACTGGAAGTTTATACGGTATTATAGGTTTAGCAGCTATTTTAACATTTTTTGAAAATAATAACCCAATATATTTGGGATGGTTGGTTTTGTCAGTTGTGGTGATTTACTCAATTTTCTCTGTTATGAGAAAATATGAATTAATTGCTTCTTACATTATATCTTTAGCACCTGCAGGTATTATTGTTTTCTGTATTTTTGAGGGACTTAAAAATAGTTCATCTTTTCTAACTTTAACTATTTTTATTTGTCTTTTTCTTTTGTCTTTAAAATATGGATGGAGAGTATCAAGAATAGTTGCATGGCAGAGGTATAATGGTGATTTTAAAATAGATAATAATAAAAAGAAAGCATAGGAGCGGTTATGGATTTTGTTGAAATTATAATTGAGTACCTACCAATATTTATGTTTCTGACTATGGGAGTACTTTTATTTATAGGTTACCCAGTTGGTTTCATACTGGGTGGTGTAGCGATCACCTATGGATTTATAGGATATTTGTTTGGCGTTTTTAAAATAGCAGAATTTTTCAACTTCGTGCCTCGGATGTGGGGATTTTCTGCTGAAAACCTAATTTTAGTTGCGATACCAAGTTTTGTTTTTATGGGAACTATGATGGAAAGAAGTGGTATTGCTAATGATCTATTAAGGACTACTCAAATTTTACTCAGGAAAGTTCCTGGTGGATTGGCAATGTCAGTTACGGTGATGGGAACAGTTCTCGCTGCAATGACAGGCATTATCGGTGCTTCTGTGACTATGATGACTGCATTGGCTTTACCTACAATGTTGAAAAATAAATATAGTCATGCACTTTCAACAGGAGTTATTGCTGCGTCGGGTACTTTGGGAATTCTTATTCCCCCAAGTATTATGTTGATTATCATGGCTGATATTATGCAGGTTTCAGTTGGTAACTTATTTATGGGTGCCGTTATTCCCGGATTAACACTAGCATTGATGTATTTAATATTTATTTTTGTGTGGTGTTCAATTGATAAAACAGTTGCACCAGCTTTGAAAGAGGGAGACCTTGTTTATGAAAAAGGAAAATTGCCTTCTATGGTTCTTAAAGCTTTTCTTCCACCAGTAGCATTAATCACACTAATAAAAGGTTCAATTCTATTAGGTTGGGCTACACCAAGTGAAGCTGGAGCGGTTGGTGCGTTTGGTGCAACATTGCTGGCTATAATAGGTAACAAGTTTACTTTTCCTATGTTAAGAAGTGTTCTTCATTCTTCAGGTCTAACTATTTCTATGGTTTTTATGATTATCCTGAGTGCAACATGTTTTGCTTATGTGTTTAGATCACTTGGAGGTGATTACATTGTTGAAGAATTAATAGAAAAAGCAGGTCTTGGGTCTTGGGGCCTATTATTTTTACTTATGGGTATGACATTCTTGCTTGGGTTTTTCTTAGATTGGGTTGAGATTACACTCATAATTCTTCCTATTTTCGCTCCATTAGTTGTCTTATTAGACTTTGGTGATCATGTAACTCAGCTTACTGGTCTTGATGGACGCAAAGAGACAATGGTTTGGTTTTTGGTATTAATGGCGATAAATCTTCAGACGTCATTCTTAACACCACCATTTGGATTTGCTTTATTTTACTTAAAAGGTGTTGCCCCACCTGAGGTCGCTACACTAAGTATTTATAAAGGTGTAATACCATTTGTTATAATCCAATTAATTGGCCTTGGCTTAGTTATAAGCCAACCTGAAATGGGATTGTGGCTTCCGCGGCTAATTTAGATTAATTTTAAAAACCGCATCAATTTGATGCGGTTTTTTTTTGAGGTTTAAAAGATGAAGAATGTTGGTATTTGTGGTGCCGGTCTAATCGGTGCAAGTTGGGCAATTGGTTTTGCAAATGCAGGATTTAAATGTCTTGTCTATGACTCAAATCAGGAAAGTATTAAAAAATTTGAAAAAACATCTGATCAATTACTTTTAGATTTAAAGATACTAGAACCCAAAATTGATGTAAACCAAATCAAATCAAATATTATTCTCAATTGTACAATTAACGAAATATGTAAAGACGTTCTTTTAATCCAAGAAAGCATAATTGAGGATTTAAATGCAAAACAGCAAATCTTCAAAGAATTAGACAGGTTATCTCCTAAAAACACTATTTTAGCATCTTCATCTTCTTATCTTCTTATTTCTAAGATATCAGAATATGTTGAACATAAACATAGATGTATAAATGCCCACCCAGCTCTGCCACCTCACGTTGTTCCTTTTGTTGAAGTTGTTGGTAGTAATTATACTTCTAATGAAATAGTTCGAAAAGCAATTAACTTATACAAAAAAGCTAACTACGCAGCAATAGTAGTTAATAAAGAGACTGAGGGTTTTGTTTTAAATAGGTTACAAGGAGCATTACTAAACGAAGCTGTTCGTTTACATGAGGGAGGTTATGCTTCAATGGAAGATATAGATATAGCCTTAAAACATGCACTAGGAATAAGGTGGGCATTTATGGGCCCCTTCGAAATAATGGATTTGAATGCCCCAGAAGGCATTAAAGACTCTTTTTCTAGGTATAAGAGTGGTATACAAAATTTAGCAAGAGAACAAAATAGTGTACCTGAATACTCTGAAAAATATTTAAATAAATTAGAAAATGAGCAAAGAAAGAGATTAT
>QBZG01000027.1 GCA_003282435.1 SAR116 cluster bacterium AG-335-B03 | reverse complement strand
AAATGCTAATTGGATAGACAAAAATGGCTTATTTATTGGAAACCATCATTTAAATATGAAGGAAGCAATCGAAACTTTAGATACAATGGATCTTTAAATAAGTTTTTGTTCTTCAATCCTCTTTTAAATCAAAAATAAATTTTAAATTTTTTAATTATATACATTGAATTAAATCTCATTCAGGCATAAATATTGCACACTAAAAGTCGTTTATAATTCATATTATGATATAAGAGATTTTAAATGGCTGTAGATTATCTAAGTGCTATAAATTCAAGGGGTAGTGGTTTAAATATCACTCAAATAGTTGATAGCTTAGTGGAAGCTGAAAAAGCACCACAAGAAAATTCTATTCAAACTAGAATTGATGCAAAAAAACACTGCTATATCAGCTATTGGTGAGATCAAAAGTGCTTTATCAAAATTATCAACTTCTTTATCAACTTTAACTGGTAATACATCTCTAAATGTAAATTCTTCAAGTTCAGCTATTAGTGCAACAATATCTGACCCATCAAGTGCAGTAGCCGTAAATTCTTCAATTAGTGTTTCAAGTATAGCAAAAGGACAGACACTTGCTTTTGAAGATTATGCCTCTAACACCTCATTGGTTGGTGCTGGTAACCTTGTTTTTGAAATAGGGGATTGGTCTTCAGGAAGTTTTGTGGCAAGCCCAACAATTACATCAAAATCATTAACAGTTTTAGAAACAGACACACTTGAGTCACTTAAAGACAAAATTAATGCTCTTGATTATGGTGTAAATGCAAGTGTTATTGGTGCAGGTGACGATACTTTCACTCTAGTATTGAAAGCAAGAGACGGAAAAGAAAATGCAATAAGGGTTACATCTACTGAAAGCCCATCTGGATCTGGCCTATCAAATATAGATAATACGACAACAAACGCGTCAAAACAAAAAATGGCTGGAACAGATGCCACTTTTACAGTAGATGGAATATCTCTTACCAGGTCTTCTAATTCTATCACAGACTTGTTTACTGGTTATAATGTAAACTTAATTTCATCTACTACAATTAATGGAACTGATACTCCAGCAATCTTAACGGGTTCAGTGGATACAACCGCTGCTAAAACAAATTTGCAATCTTTTGTAAGTGCAGTTAATGACGCAAGAACTTTGTTAAATAATAAAACTTTCCGAGGTTCATCAACTAAAAAAGCTGGTGATTTGTCTGATGATCCAGTAATAAAAAATATTAATTCACAATTAAATTCACTTACATCAACACAATTATCAGGTTTTGGGGCCAGTGGAATATATTTGTCGAACTTAGGGGTTAGAACTGAAAAAAATGGTTTATTAAGCCTTAATACAAGTATTTTAGATACAGAATTAAAAAATAATCCTAGTTCTTTAGACGCCATTTTTAATTCAATGTATTCGTCAACTTCAAGTCTTTTAAGTGTTAGTGGTTCAACTAGTTCTTCCCCAAAGGCTGGATCTTATGCATTTAGTATGACAGCTTATGTTTCAGGAGCATTTACAGGTTTGAAGAGTAGTGATAGCTCACCTCAGATAACTGCATCAAATAACACTATACAAGTAACTGTAGACGGAACACAATCAGGTTCAGTAACGGTTCCTGCGGCACATTACACATCAGAGGCTGCATTAGCAACAGCAATTCAGACCGCTATAAATGCTGATAGTACTCTTACTTCTGCAGGTAAATCAGCTGTAGTAACTCATTCAAATGGTAGTTATTTAATTAAATCTAGTTCCACAGGTGTATCTTCCTCAATGGTTATAAATTCAATAGGGAGTAATTTAGACAGTTTTCTTAAATTTGAAGGCACATCAGATACTGATGGAATAGGAACCACTCAATCAGGAACGGCTAGTACTGCCTTAACAATCAACGGGGCGCTTGTAACAACAACTGATGCTGATGGGTTGGTCGATAACGAAACTATTTTAAGTTCAGGAAATCTTACCTTAGACGGAAATCAAACAAGTTCTGGAAGTGTATCAAATTTAAATTCATTTGTTACAATCTCAAGCTCGAATAATTTATCATCAGTATCTTTTACAATCACAGGAACTGATATTGACGGAAATGCACAAGAAGAAATAATAACAGGACCAACTACTGGAAGTAGTGTAACAAGTACAAAAATATTTAAAAATATAACTCAAATAGCATCAAATGCAGCAGCAGCTGGTGTAAATATTGGATCCAAGTCTACGTTTGTAGATCTTGCCGGCAAAAGACCTTCAATTTTAAGTTCAGGAAGTGATGAAAGTAATAAAACCTTTACCGTCGTAGGAACAGATATGTCTGGAAACGCTCAAACTGAAGTGATAACAGGACCAGCTGCAAACACTACAGTTCTGGGTAGTAAGACTTTTAAAACAATATCTTCGATTATGCCGTCAGCCGACACCTCAGGATCAGTAACAATTGGCATCACAGGTGCTGGTATCACGACAAGTGGAGTTACAGGATCAGCAACATTAGATGGAGTAGCAATGGTTGCTGATGTTACAAATCAAACTTTTACTATTTCGTCAGGAAATGCAGCAGGATTAAAAGTCAAATATTCTGGATTAGGATCAAACGCAACAATTTATTATGGTCAAAGCCTAATAGATAAATTGACCAATTTTCTAACAGAAACATTAAACACCTCAAGTGGTCAATTATCAACAAGAGAAACAACAATTAACAAAGAAGTTACTGATCAATCTGCTTTACTTGTAGACTTAAATACACAAATGAATTCTTTAAGAGATAGATATATCCAACAATTTACAAATATGGAACAGGCAGTAACTAGTTTGAAATCAACTGGTGAATATTTAACAAATTTATTTGAAGCCATGAACAAAGATGACTAATTATCAAAATTTTCATTTTTAAATTAAAAAATAAGAGACACATATTTTGTTAGAAAATTTTTCAATTGATCAAGTGCTTATGAAAGCAAAGTTTCATGTTAAAAATAATGAGTTTAACACGGCAAAAAAACTTTTCGAGTCTATACTTGAAAAGTTTCCAAACAATATAAGAGTAAAAAAAGAATTAAATTGTTTAGAGACATATAAGCTAAGTAATATAGTACAAAATGCTCCTCAAGACGATATTAATAAGCTAATTAAACTTTATAATGACGGTAAATTTTTGTCCGTAATAAAACAAGCAAAAACCTTAACAGATCAGTATCCTCAAACATTGATTATTTGGGAATTATTGGGAGCTTCAGCTACAAAAACAAAAAATTTTGATTTAGCAATTCAAGCGTTTAAAAACATTATTGTTCTTAAACCTCTTAATGCTGAAGCTTTTTTTAATTTGGCCATCACATTTCAAGATCAGAAAAAGTTAGAAGAAGCAATAGAACTCTACAGAAAACTCATATCTTTTAGACCTGATTATGTCGAAGCTTATAACAATATGGGTAATGCTCTACAAGATCAAGGTAAGTTCGAAGAAGCAATAATGATTTATAAAAAAACAATAAAATTAGATATAGATAACTCTGATACTCATTTCAATATGGGCATTGCTTTTCAGGCTCAAAGAAAGTTAGATGAGGCTATTGAATGTTTTAAAAAGGCACTCTCAATTAAACCTAGCTTAATAATTGCAAATTATAATATAGGAAATATTCTTTTAGAAAAAAATAGTTTTAATGAAGCTATACAATTTTATAAAAAATGTATTATGAAAAATCCTAATTTTGCAGAAGCGTATTGTAATATAGGTGTTGCTCTAGAAAAACAAGGTAAGTTTGAAGAAGCATTAAAATATTACAATAAGTCAGTAATGCATAAATCTGACTATGCTGAAGCATATTGTAATATGGGCATAGCTTTTCAAAATTTGGGACAGGTTAATAAGGCGATACAAGCTTACAAAAAATCAATTTTACTTAAGCCTGATTTTCCAGAAGCGCATCAATTTCTGAGTTATTCTTTGTTAAACAATGATAGTTTAAAAGAAGGTTTAGATGAATATGAATGGCGCTGGAAAAGTAAGAAATTTAAATCTAAAAGGCGATGCTTTTCAAAACCTCTTTTGGATAGTGTAACAAGTCTAGATGGAAAAAAATTATTATTGTGGTGTGAGCAAGGTATAGCCGATACCATTAATTGGTCATCCTGCTTGTCACTTGTCATTCCTAGAGCTAAAAAAATCATTCTGGAATGTCAGGAAAAATTAGTTCCATTGTTAGAAGTTTCGTTCCCTGACATTGAAGTCAAAGCAGAAAATACTAGCTTCGATAAAAATAGAAATGACTTTGATTTTCATTTGCCAATGGGTAGCCTATACAGGTGTTTTATAGAAGAAATTTCAAAAATAAAGTCAGCTCAACCATTTTTAGTCCCTGATCCTGTCCGAGTTAAGTTTTGGAAGGCACGTCTTCTTTCTATAGGCAAGCCTCCATATATTGGTATCAGTTGGAAAAGTTCAAATACTTTTTTAAACCGCCAACAAAATTATGCAAAGTTAATTGATTTGTTACCCTTACTAAAAATTCCAAATGTTACATTCATAAATCTTCAATATACAGATTTTGAAGACGAGCTGACCAAAATTCATGACGAGATAGGCGTAACTGTCCACAATTTCAGCGATTTAGATCATTACAACAATATTAATGACGTTGCAGCATTAATTAAAGCCCTTGATGTTGTTGTAACAACCAAAGTTACTTTGCTTTCAATCTCAGCAGGAGTTGGAACTTCTACTAAACTTGCGAGTTGGCGCGAAAGTACTTGGAACAATATATTATGGAATCCACTAAGCATGTCAGTAGATAAATTTGAGCGTAACACTTTTGAACCATGGGAAAACACGTTTAGCTTAATTGCCAATGATATCTCTTATTTACAACAACGTTACAATTGAGGATGAACTTACGATGAAACAAACTGTTAATGTCTTTCTTCCAATGCGAGCTGGAAGTGAGAGAATACCCGAAAAAAACACTAAGACTTTTTCTGGTATTAAGGGTGGTCTATGCAGAATTAAGCTTGAGCAACTTATAAAATGTGATCTCGTTAACAAAATATTTGTCTCTACAAATGATGAAGAAGTTTTAAAAATATCAAAAAGTATATGTACTAACAAGATTGAAGTGATACTAAGACCTGAAGAATTAGCCTCATCTTCTACTTCTACAGATGACCTTATAAAATATGTACCTAATATCATGCCTGAAGGACACATATTATGGACACATGTTACTTCTCCATTTATAGATACAAAAATTTATTCTGAAATAATTAATAGCTATTTCAAAAATATTAAATATTTTGATTCATTGATGACGGTCACGAAGCTTCAAAAATTTATTTGGAATGATAATGAACCTATTAATTACGATCGTAATTTAGAAAAATGGCCAAGAACCCAAACTATTAAAAAACTCTGGGAGGTCAATAGTGGCGCATTTATAGCTTCAAAGTCAATTTATAAACAAAGATTAGATAGAATAGGAGATAATCCTTACTTATTTAAATTAAGTGATGAAATTTCTTTTGATATTGATTGGCTGCCAGATTTTAAAATTGCAGAAACTCTTTTTTACTCAATGTATAATATTTCAAATACTGACAAATACCCAAGTAAGTCTATGGTTAGTAGAAATTATCTTCATACAGATCAGTTAGTATAATTTTACTAAGGATATTTATATTATGAAATCTATTTCAAAGATATTTCAAGAAGGATTATTTTTTCATAATAAAGGTAAATTCCAAAAAGCTGAAAATAAATATCGTTCTATTCTTAAATTCAAGCCTGATCATTATGATACACTTTATAATATAGGAATATTAAAGATAAGATTAAATGATTTGGATAGTGCTTTACCATTTTTAAAACAAGCGATAAAAACTAATCCTAATATTGAAAAATTTTGGGTTAGTTACATTGATACCTTAATAAAAAAAAATTATTTAAAAGAAGCAATAGAAGTATACGAGAAAGCTAAAATCCAGGGATTTTCTTCATATCAATTCCAACATATTAAACAATACTTACAAAATGTAGTAACTCCGCAGTCACCTAAAAATTTTGAGTTAAAAAAATTTTTGGAACTTTTTGATAATAAGCAATATGAAGAGGCTGAAAAATTAGCAAAAAAAATTACTAAAGAGTATCCCAATCATCAACTAAGTCTTCAAATTTTATCTAGTATATTAATGAAATTAGAAAAATTTGAAGAAGCTCTAACTGTTTTTCAAAAATTAATTGAAATCGACCCAAAAGACTTTGAGGTTTATATCAACTTAGGTGTTATTTTCCATAATTTAAACGATACTGAAAATGCTGAAAATTGTTTTAATAAAGCTATAGACTTAAATAAAAAATCTGAAGATGCACATAACAAATATGCTGATTTTCTTTTAAAATTAAATAGGCATGATGAAGCTATTGTTAGTTACGAAACTTCACTAAAACTCAAAAATGGTACACCCGAAGTTTATTATAATTTAGCTAATTCATATAAAGGACTTTCTCAGTTTGAAAAGGCGGAAACGTATTATAAAGAAGCAATAAAAATTAAAATTAACTTTGCTGAAGCCTATTATAATCTAGGTAATGTGTATCATTCAATGGGCCAATATGAAGAGGCTAGATTTAACTATAAAAATGCTATCAAGCTTAAACTAGTTTTTCCTGAATTGTACTATAATCTAGGTAATGTATGTAAAGAATTAAAGTATTTTGATGAAGCAGAATTAAATTATGAAAAAGCAATTGATTTAGATAAAAAATATATACTAGCTTTTAATAATCTTGGAACTGTCCAGAAAAGGACTGGAAAATTTAAATGTGCAGAAAGAACTTTCAAAGAACTTTTATTATTAGATAAATCGAATGCATTAGCTAATTTTAATTTAAGTACTGTACATGAGGAATTCAGCAGATTTGAAGATGCGTTTAAAGGTTATAAAAAAGCCATAAATTTAGATCCAACCAATCACGATTTTCAAAACAACAAAAATCTATGTTTAAACTATTCTTCTAATTGGTCACCTTCTTTTGTATACAAAGAACACATAAAATTTGAGGAAAAGTTTGGTGGACTTGATGTTAGGACAGATCTAAATTTTTCACAATATAATCACTCTGGAAAAAAATTGCGAATAGGATATGTATCAGGAGACTTTAAAAATCATTCAGTTTCCTATTTCTTTGAACCTCTTTTATGCAATCATAATAAAAATGCTGTTGAGATATTTTGCTATTATAATAACACAATAACTGATGATACTACTAACCGTCTTATTCTTATGGCAGACCATTGGCGGTCTATATTTGGTATATCTGACATAGATGTAGTAAGTCTCATTAAAAAAGATAAGATTGATATTCTAGTTGATCTGTCTGGTCACACTTCACACAATAGATTATTGGTTTTTGCACGGAAACCAGCTCCTGTTCAGGTTAGTTGGTTAGGATATCCAAATACGACGGGTTTATCATCTATTGATTATCGTTTTACAGATATCATAGCGGATCCTGTTGGTGAGGCTGACAAAGTACACACTGAGACTTTATATAGATTACCTAATGGCTTTCAATGTTACAAAGGTAATGAGTCTGCTATTATAAGTCAGGAATTACCGCAAAAAAGAAAGGGTTATGTAACCTTTGGAAGTTTTAACAACTTATCGAAAATGACCCCAGAGGTTATAAAAGTTTGGTCCAGAATATTAAAATCAGTTCCAAAATCAAAACTACTTCTTAAAAGTTCGCAATTTAATCAAGATCCAAGTAATTATATAAATTCTTTTGATAAAGAAGGTGTTGATATTGGACATATTAAAATTTCAGAAAAAATATTAAGTGTTCAAGATCATCTTGAACTCTATAACGAGGTTGATATTGGATTAGATACATTTTTATTCAATGGAGCAACAACGACTTGTGAAGCTTTATGGATGGGCGTTCCAGTAATAACTTTATTAGGCGATCGTCATGTAGGTCGTGTAGGTGCAAGTATATTAACAAATATAGGATTAACAGATTTTATTGCTAAAGATATTGATAAATATGTAGCAATAGCAACAGATATGGCAAGAAGACCAGAATATCTTCAAGAGATAAGAGAGGGTCTTAGACAAACAATGCTGAAATCACCATTATGTGATGGAGGGTCTTTTGCGAAAGATTTGGAAAATGCATTTAAAAAAATGTGGGACAAATATCTTTTTGTTTCAAAAAATCTAAATTTGCCACTTAAATCAGAAAAATCTATGGATATTGAAATTTGTCAGGATAAATTACATTCATTAAATAAGTCGCCTACTAAAATAAATCAGGATAAGCTTTTAGAATATTATTATGCTAAGAGATATGATATTGCAGAAAAATTAGCAATATCTATGACTGAACAATTTCCTCAACATGATTTTTCTTGGAAAATTTTAGGAATGACTATGGTTGAATCAGGAAGATTTAATGATGCATTAAAAGCTAATGAAAAGGCATTGAGTATTTGTGAAAAAGATCCTGAAATATACAATAACTTAGGAATAACTCATAAATGGCTTGGTAATCATGAAAGTGCTGTCGAAAATTTTAATAAGGCTATTTCTTTAAAACCAGATTTTGTTGATCCTTATAACAATATTGGTGTTATGTATAAAGGATTTGGTTTATTCCAAAAAGCTGAATTATTTCTTAAAAAGGCAATAACTATTAAACCACAATTTGCATACTCTCACTCAAATTTAGGGAATGTTTTAAAAGGACTTGGACGCATATTTGACGCTTATAAATGCTTTAACCAAGCCATAAATTTAGATCCAACCAATCACGATTTTCAAAACAACAAAAATCTATGTTTAAACTATTCTTCTAATTGGTCACCTTCTTTTGTATACAAAGAACACATAAAATTTGAGGAAAAGTTTGGTGGACTTGATGTTAGGACAGATCTAAATTTTTCACAATATAATCACTCTGGAAAAAAATTGCGAATAGGATATGTATCAGGAGACTTTAAAAATCATTCAGTTTCCTATTTCTTTGAACCTCTTTTATGCAATCATAATAAAAATGCTGTTGAGATATTTTGCTATTATAATAACACAATAACTGATGATACTACTAACCGTCTTATTCTTATGGCAGACCATTGGCGGTCTATATTTGGTATATCTGACATAGATGTAGTAAGTCTCATTAAAAAAGATAAGATTGATATTCTAGTTGATCTGTCTGGTCACACTTCACACAATAGATTATTGGTTTTTGCACGGAAACCAGCTCCTGTTCAGGTTAGTTGGTTAGGATATCCAAATACGACGGGTTTATCATCTATTGATTATCGTTTTACAGATATCATAGCGGATCCTGTTGGTGAGGCTGACAAAGTACACACTGAGACTTTATATAGATTACCTAATGGCTTTCAATGTTACAAAGGTAATGAGTCTGCTATTATAAGTCAGGAATTACCGCAAAAAAGAAAGGGTTATGTAACCTTTGGAAGTTTTAACAACTTATCGAAAATGACCCCAGAGGTTATAAAAGTTTGGTCCAGAATATTAAAATCAGTTCCAAAATCAAAACTACTTCTTAAAAGTTCGCAATTTAATCAAGATCCAAGTAATTATATAAATTCTTTTGATAAAGAAGGTGTTGATATTGGACATATTAAAATTTCAGAAAAAATATTAAGTGTTCAAGATCATCTTGAACTCTATAACGAGGTTGATATTGGATTAGATACATTTTTATTCAATGGAGCAACAACGACTTGTGAAGCTTTATGGATGGGCGTTCCAGTAATAACTTTATTAGGCGATCGTCATGTAGGTCGTGTAGGTGCAAGTATATTAACAAATATAGGATTAACAGATTTTATTGCTAAAGATATTGATAAATATGTAGCAATAGCAACAGATATGGCAAGAAGACCAGAATATCTTCAAGAGATAAGAGAGGGTCTTAGACAAACAATGCTGAAATCACCATTATGTGATGGAGGGTCTTTTGCAAAAGATTTGGAAAATGCATTTAAAAAAATGTGGATAAAATTTAAAAAATAAAAAAATTTAAATGAAAACTAATCCTTTATATCATCATAAATAAAATTCTCTAAAATCTCTTCTTTAATGCGTTATAAAATTTTTTCTAAACAAATTTTAATATGGTCGTTTATATTTGTGAATGTTTATATTTACTATAAATCCCTCCATTTATTAAAATCTAAATGTTCATCTTATCTTTAACCTTGGAGATTAATAATGAATAGTATAAATACCAATATTGGTGCATTAGTCGCCCAATCAAACATACAAAAACAAAACAGAGAGATGGACGACGCAATGGCGCGTTTATCTTCTGGTTTAAGAATTAATTCAGCCGCTGATGATGCAGCTGGAACAGCAATTGCTTCTAAAATGGAGTCTCAAGTAAGAAGTTTAGATATGGCTATAAGAAATTCTTATGATGCTATTTCTATGACACAAACTGCTGAGGGCGCTCTTGGTGAAATGGAAAATGTTTTGCAAAGAATTCGTGAGCTATCAGTACAAGCAGGAAATAGTACACTTTCATCTGCTGACAGATCAAGCATCCAAAAAGAAGTTGATGCTCTTATTAATGAGTTAGATAGTATTGCTTCTAAAACTAACTTTAACGGAGTAAAGCTTTTAGATGGATCAAGAGATAGTGTTACTTTTCAGACTGGTATAGATGCGAGTGACGCTCTAAACGTTGCTCTTGAAGCGTCTGATACTACTGCCCTTGGTTTAAAGGGTGGTGCTTTTGTTAATACATTTACAAGTGGTAGAGTAAGTGCAACTAACTATTCAACTTCTACTTTAGCTACAGGCGCAATTAAAATAAACGGCGAAAATATGATTTCAGGATCAACCGCGTTTAACACTAACTTAAGTACAAGTGGAGCAGATGCAGCTCGTATATTAGCAGCTCAAATTAATACTAATACTTCAGTTCATGGTGCAGTTGCTACCGCTTTTAATGAATTAACATCTACGCAAAAAGCTAGTTTTTCACAATCAGCAATATTTTCTATTAATGGTGATGATGTTGCTATTGCCAGTGATGCGGCTGACTTAGTTAGATTAATTAACAGAGATGTATCAGAAGTTACAGCAAAACTTAATGATAATGGTACAATTACATTATCAAATGATAATGGTGACGATATAGTTTTTGCTGCTGGATCTGGAAACGTACAAGGCGCCGTTGATGTTGGTCTTATAGCCTCTACAACTGCTCTTGATTACAGAGGTTTCATCGAGTTAAAAAACAAAGATGGATCTCCAATTAAAATCGAGGCAGCTAATATACAAAATGGTTATAGTACTGATGTCGGTACTATTGCAGATGTACAAGCTCTTGGTTTTAACGAAGTTAATTCAGATAAATCAATCTCATCTGGAACAGTAAGTGCTAACGCTATTACAACTGCTCATGACATAAAGATCAATGATGTTGCAATTGGTGTATCTACTTCAGCTTCTGCTGCTTCGAAAGCTTTATCAATTAACGCGAAAACATCTGAGCATGGTGTTACAGCTAATGCAAGTAACAGAGTTGAATTAAAGCTTGATTTCGACAATGTACCAACTGCAGCTACAAAAACATTTGATTTTACAGGTATTGCTGCTGGTACTCAGGTCTTCAAAGATGGAACAAATACATATGCGCAGGCTTTTAATTCTTCCGTTACCCAAACTGTGACTGACTTAGTGAGTACTATTAACGCAGGTTCAAATTCTTACACCGCAAGTATAAGTGGTAATAATCTTGTTATTACTGCTGGCGCGAATGGTAATAATCAGCCTGATTTTGACTCTGGTCTAACTTTTCAAACACGAAAGTCAAATACTGCTGAAGTTGACACTGTCACATTAACTGCTGCAGTTAACGCAATATACTCTGCAGTAGAAGTTACTGACGGTACAACAACTAAGACAGTGATCCAGACAGCTGCTGATGGAGCAGGACATTTTGATCAGTTAAAAACTAAAATAGCAGCATTGACTGATTTTTCTTCTGATGTAACTGTTGGTCAAACAGACGCTTCAACAGTCACAGATGGTGGTATAACGTTTACTGCGGCTGAGGCTGGAAGGGCTATAGCAGGTACTTATGGCTTGAATCAGTTGGTTGCTTCAGCAGTCACAGTAAGTGGTACTGCGTCACATACAGAAGCACAAACAGTAACTGGTAGCGCTAGCCAAAGAGATGTATTTACTGTTTTATTAGATACTGGAGCTATTGATGGCACAAATGCGTTAGAGCATACAAGTGTTATTGGAACTAATGGTGGTGTTGTTGAATTAACATTCACAAGTTCTGAAGGCACTGGAGTTGTTTATCAAGAAATGGATTCTGTTTCTGGTACAACTGCAACTACTGACGCTCTTGTAACAGCATTAGCAGCTAAAATTAATGCAAGAACTGACTTTTCTTTTTCTGCTGCAGTTAATGCTTCTGGCGACTTACAGCTTACAGCAGGTGCAAATGGATCTGGTATTTTAACTGGAAGTACAGTTGCTCTTGCAGTATATAAATGGGCCGCTAATGATGCAGAAGTTAAGGCTGATACTACAGCTAACGTAACAGGTTCAGCTATATCATCAACCGATACATCTTCGTCTACTTCATCTACATTAACTCTAAATGGAAATGCAGTAACAATTAATGCTACCCATGAAATGACTGATGTTGTTAGTTCTATTAATAGTGCAAACATTGGTGACGTTAGAGCCACTGTGGAAGAAACAACTGGTAATTTAGTTTTATCTAGTGTTTCAGGTGCTGATATTACAGTTAAAGATAGTCAAGCTCAGTCAATTGTTACTTCTATGGAAGACGTTACAAGTACTGCTCAAACATTGACTGTATCAGCTTTAACTGCTGGTGTTACAAACAGAGGTCAAATTCACTTATCCAATCAGGATGGTTCTATAATAAAAATTTCTGGTGATAACGTAAGTGAAATTGGAGCAAAAGCCCAAAGCTCAACTACTGCTGTACAGACTGCTAATTTAAGTGTTAGTACAATTGAAGAAGCTAATGCTGCTCTAGCAAGTTTGGATACAGCAATAGCTAAAGTAACTTCTTTTAGATCATCTTTTGGTGCTGTAGAGAATAGGATTGATGCTTCAATCAATAACCTTTCAACACTTAAAGTTAATACGCAAGCTGCTAAAGCAAGAATTGAGGATGCTGATTTTGCTGCTGAGACATCAAAAATGACAAAAAGTCAGATTTTATCTCAAGCTGCAACTTCAATGTTAGCTCAAGCTAATGCTTCAAAGCAAAATTTACTAGCTCTTCTTCAAGGATAATTTGGAGATGATAAGAAGAAAGGCCACCTTTTGGTGGCCTTTTTTTTTGGAGGAAATTTTTTAATTTTGTAATAATTGAAGTACGTTTTGTTGTGCTTTTCCAGCTTGTGCAATCATTGCCATGGCTGATTGCTGAAGGATTTGAGCTTTAGTTAACCTTGCAGACTCTTTTGCAAAATCAGCATCTTGGATTCTTCCCCTTGAAGCATTTGTGTTTAAAGCAACATTTGATAAATTATCTATTGCTTTTTCCATTCTACTCATTAAAGCGCCAAGCTTTGCTCTTTCTTTATGTATTCTATCTAGTGATCTATCTAATACTCTTAATGCATCTACTGATGCTTGTCTTGTTTTAACATTTACACCAGACAATTTATCTAGAGAAGCAGCCCCAGGTGAAGTTTCAAATAATCCTTTTCCATCTTCACCAACAATAGTAAAACTATTACTGGAAGACATCTCAAGTTGACCAGTTACTATGACAGAGTCAGCGCCTTTAACTCCAATTTTTATCGCACCAGTAGTTGTATCAGATGGTGTAATTGTATGAATTGTTTTAAAAATACGTCTGCCAGTTACAGTTTTACTGGCTTCAGGTCCTGTTATTACTTCTGTAAGGGAAGTACCATCCATTCCAGTTCCTACAACTGTAAATGTCTTAGCTGATTCATCGCTAGCAGAACTTGTAATTGTTACTAGTATAGACTCATTAGCTATTGTGTTTTTAACGCCAACTCTAATTTTTGCATCACTATCTGTTGCTGAAGGTTTTACACTAGTGACTGTTCCATAAATTTTTGTAGATGTTAATGTTTTTGGATATGTACTACCTGTGTGACCATTTATTGTTTCTGATTGTTCATCTCCATAGACATCTGTTCCAGTTATTACAAAATTTGCACTTGATGCCGCAGTTGATGTAATTGTTATAAAAGAATTAAGCGTAGCAGTTGCATCTACCATAGCTAGACTTTCAGTACCAGTAAAACCAGATGAAATAGCTTGTTCTCCGCAAACTTTATTATCATCAGTAGCAAGTGATACAGGTCCATTTAATGTAAATCTTGAGGACATATCTTTGATTGAATCACCATTTGCATGATTTGCAGCAGTTGAAGTAACTGTGTCAAGTGTTTGTCCTCTGCTAACACCAGTAAAAGATGTTGCTGTTACTCCTGTATAAGTCACAAATTCAGAACCAATTAATAATGTTCCAGCAGTAGGAAAACCAGTTGTGTCTCCAACATTTAAGGTTGAGTCTGAGGTTGTTAAAGCCTGAGTAATCCCTACGCCAGCCTCATGTTTAGCAGCTGTGGTACTGCTTGCTGCCCTAGTTACTCCAGTAAAAGTTGTACTTGTTTTACCTGTGTAAGTAAAAAATTCGTTACCAATCTTTATTGATCCTGCTGAAGAAAAATCTGTGGTTGCTCCAACTGTTATAACTCCTGAACCTGCCATTGTATCAGTACTACCGATAACTTGAGTAACCGTAGCACCATGCGCATGACTAAATGCAGTGCTGTCTTCTCTTGCTCTTAGTAATCCTGTTAGGGTATTAGTGCTTTTTCCAGTATATGTAAAAAATTCACTTCCTATTTTGATTGTCCCAGCATTTGCAAAGTTTGTTGCATCAGCAAGAGTGATTGAGGTCAAAGCTGCTGTTCCCATAGGGTTACTACTATTACTAAATGTTGAAGTAGTAGTTGCTACTGTAGTTGAACCCGTAACTGTCAAAGAAGTCTCAGTCGGAGTTGCACCAATTACTGTGTTTGTAGTAGTAATTGTGCCTGAAAACAAACCATCATCGTCAGTTGCAGTAACATGAGTATCACCTAAACTTACGGCATTACCTGCCGCTGCTTCGTCATTATCAAGACTTGTTACCAGTAAAGTTCTTCTTGCTCCTGTTGCGTCGGTATCTCCGTCAAAGTTAACATCACCAAGTTTGATATCATAACCTTCATTTTGAACCATAATAATTGAAGATTTATCAGTAGATAAGGTTGCTGTTACACCAGTTGTAGTTGTGTAATTATTAATGGAATCTCTCAAATCAGATAACACAGAGCTCCCCTTATTATCATTCAATGTTATATTAGCTGCAATAGTTGTTGCTACTGTGTTTTTACCTTGAATACTAAATGATATGCTTGTTTGTCCATTATAAGTATCGTCCAATGATTTTGCTTCTAATTTTAATTGAGTTGATGCTATGGCAGTTACACCAGTCGCATCAAAAACGGCATTAACTGATGTAGCTATTTCCCTTACTGTAGATCCAGCAGCAGCGGTAACTGAAGAACTACCCAAAATGCCATGTATTGTAAAGGATTCTGATTGTATAAGATTAGTTTCAGATGTTGTGTCAACTGCGTAAGCATTTAAAGCTAAATTATCGTTTTTTCCATCTGTGTCGGTTGTATCTGATTTAGCTTTATAAGCGCCAAGACTATCTAATCTCATTGATGAAATTGAAAGCTGAGCAAATTCTCGCTCATGTGTACCAATTTGAAAACGCCTATCTGCAAACGAACCATCTAAAACTGCTATTTCGTTAAAAGTTGTATCTCTTGTGACACGGTCTAGTTCTGCCAACATCTGAACTACCTCTGCATCAAGATAAGATCTTTCTTCGGCATTCATTACGTCAGAAGCTGACTGTATAGCTAACTCGCGAATTCTTTGAATAATTGCTGAAGATTCATCTAATGCACCTTCTGTTACTTGGGCCATTGATATCACATCTGCAGCATTTCTTACAGACTGTTCTAGTCCTTTAATTTGGGCGGTCATTCGATCTGCGATTGCAGCACCTGCAGCATCATCTCCAGCATGATTTATTCGTTTGCCTGATGACAGTCGTTCCATTGCCTGTGTCATATCACGTTCGGTGGCAGTCATCTTGTTAAGTGCAAACATTGCTGCACTATTAGAATTTACTGTTGGCATGTTAATCTCCGAATTATTTCTCAGGAAATCACTGCAATTGTTATGCCAATTTTAGGGGTATATTTATTTATGCAAATTTCTCAACTGATTTTTTTAATTGAGTTAGTTTTAATGGGATGGCACTAATCATATTATATCTAGTTGAAATTTCATTATGAAAATAAGATGGTGACAATGACGCGCGGGACCTTATAAAGCTTTCTGTAAGTGAACCATTGCT
>QBZG01000026.1 GCA_003282435.1 SAR116 cluster bacterium AG-335-B03 | reverse complement strand
AAAATCTGTCATTGAAGAGTTTTTTAAAATTATTGGTTAAAGCTTAAATTAATTTAAATTATTCGAATTTTTTTTAAACTATTGATGAATAACATTAATTTTACAGCTTTTAAGTGAATTTTAAAGATAACGAGCGTTTTATTTAAAGTTTCTTTGAATATTTTTCCAAAATTCAGGATGATCAAGTCGCATTAATATTGAATTTTTGTTCAAAGCTGAATCCGGTGTACGATGAAGCAAACCTTCAGGCCCACTTTTAAATACCGCAATATCCCATTCACATATAAACTGCTTTGCTGATATGTCTTTTATTATTTTCTCATTGGGTTCACCATTTTTGTATGCTATTTTTTCAGCAAAATTATCTAGTAACCATTCTGTTCCCTGTCCTGCATACGTCACTAGCAGTCTTATTGGAACGTTATCTATATGATAACGTCGGCACTCTCTATGTGAACTAATGCTATAACTGATGTAAGTAATTTTTTCCATAATACAAAATAATTTACATAAGTTAGCCATGTCTTCAATCCAGTTTTGGTAGAAGACATGGTTTTGAATTTTTTTTGGAACTTTATCGCTTAGAAGATCTTTAATATTAATTGTAGCTGTTTTTTTATTAATTTAACCAGTAATATTGATAGATATTTTTAAGAGTTCTGTAAAGAATAAGTTAGCATTTTCAGGCATGTGTCTGTTCATAATAGCTAGTTGGTCTGACTTGTTTGGGAAGTCTTTTATTGCATCCATTTTATCAATATGTAGATAACTCATTAAATTTAAAATTTCTAACTTTGATTAAGTTTTTCTAGGTCTTCTAAACCAATCTCATTAATAGATTTAGCTAAACGCCAGTTTTTGACAGACCCATCAATAGATCTAGTTGTAATTACAGTCTCTTTAGGAGGGCAATTAGGCTCATGACAATGAAGTTCTGCAATACTTAAAATTGTACTTTCTGGTAAATTTAATTTCTTAGTAATTTTATTTTTTAAATCTCTAATTACTTCAGGACTTGCATTTTTGCGTTCAAACATTCCTACCATCTAATTATTTTTCCATAGCGTAGACCATAAAATATGTCCGTCTAAGTCACCTATTAAGATATGTGAACGATTAGGAGAAATTGCTATTGCAGAAATTTCAGAACCTTTTGGATTTCTTATTACAAATGGATTTTTATTTTCATCGAGCTCAGACAACAAGACACTACCATCATTAAAACCTACAAAAACAGCTTTTTCTCCAGTCAAGGGCTCTATAAAAGTTGAAATTTGTTTGCCACAATCTGCAACACAAACTGGTTCACGACCAAGTGGACCATCTTTTCCATCAAATGGCCAACATATAGCTTGATGGTCTCCAGAAGTTGCTAAATGCGGAGTATCTCCAACCCATGCAAAGCTCTTAATCTTTGCAGGATAACCTCTCATGGCTAAGTCAACTTTATCTCTTAGACGCCAACCGTGAAGTTCACTTTCTTGCATTGAAGTTACAATATATTTTCCATCTGGACTAAAACCTACTTTGCTATGAGAACCCTTCCATACTAATCTTTTTGACGTCCACCGACGCTCTCCTCGTTCCCATACTGTTACACCTCCATATGAAGAAACAGCTAAACGTTTTCCAGTATGATCAAAAGCTAAACCTCCTACAGTACTTGAATGCTCAAGTGACTTTGCTTTCTTTTGATCCCCAGACCATATGTAGACATTACGACCAGATGAACAAACCATACTATCTTTGTAAGAAGCAACAGAGTCTACCCATCGATAATTAAAATTAGCTATCTCAACAATATCTCCATTTTGAGATAACTTTAAAAATCTTCCATCATCTCCACCAGTAAATATATATTCGCCATTTGTAGCTATTGATAAAACAACACCGTTATGAGCGTCAATAATTCTAGGTTTTTCTCCTTCAAAAAAAACCCTAACTTTACCATCACCAAAACCAACAGCAATTGAATGACTGGTAGTCACTGAACAAGTTACAGGAGCTTGAAAATGAAAATGCTCCCCCCTACTTTCTAGCTCAGTTTCCTTTGGGACAAGTGAAGATATTTTTTCTTTTAAAAATTTTTCTCTGTCTGACATCAATATATGCTATATGGTAGTATATCACTTGAACATTTAGGCTACTTTACAGCCTTCAAAACCTTCTTGAAGGTTCATAGTTTCAAGATTTCTTCCAATAAACACAACTCTTGAACTGCGATCTTTACCTGCCGGCCATGGACCCATTGGAGATGCATCCATAAGCATATGAACTCCTTGGAAAACATACCTATCATCTCTACCTTCAAAATTCAGAATGCCTTTTGATCTCAAAATATCTTGGCCTTTTTCTTGTAACAAATTACCAAACCAAGCTTGAAATTTATCCATATCTAAAGGCGTATCAGACACAAATGATAAACTTGTAACATCATCATCATGTTCATGGTCATGGTCAGATTCTAGAAAATCTGGTTCAACTTCTAAAACTCGATCCAAACTAAAGGCGTTTAAACCTAGAACTTCCGTTAGTGGCGCAGAGCAGTGATTAGTTTTAATAATTTTTGCGTAAGGGTTTATTTTACGAATACGATTTTGAACATTTTCAACGGCTTTATCATCAACAAGGTCAATTTTATTAAGTAATACAACATCTGCAAATGCTATTTGTTCTTCAGCTTCATGATGCTCACCAAGTTGTGAACTTAAGTGAACGGCATCTGCAACTGTAACTATAGCGTCTAATTTAGTTCTGTCAGAAACATCTTGGTCTACAAAAAACGTCTGTGCGACTGGAGCTGGATCTGCAAGGCCTGTAGTCTCAACTATAATTGCGTCAAGTTTGTCCGCACGCTTCATTAGACCGCCAAGTATGCGAATTAAGTCACCTCTGACTGTACAACAAATACAGCCATTATTCATTTCAAAAACTTCTTCATCAGCATCGACAACTAGATCATTATCAATACCTTGTTCTCCAAATTCATTAACTATTACAGCATATTTTTGCCCATGCTGTTCTGTAAGTATACGATTTAAGAGTGTAGTTTTACCAGCTCCAAGAAATCCAGTTAGTACTGTTACTGGTACTTGTGACATATCATTCATTATATTTCCTTTCAGGCACTTAAATAATTATTAGCACATGCACCGCATCTACCGTGAATTTCTAGGACTGGATTATCAGGGATAAAACCAGTTCTTTTGGATAAATTATTTATATTGTTCGTAAAATCTTGGTCAAGATGTTCCTTAACGTATCCGCAATCATTACATATTTCAAAAACAGGTGTTTTATTATCGTGAGTTCCACAACATACTGTCCATGCATTAAGAGATTCTATTTTGTGCACTAATCCAATTGACAGTAATTTGTCTAAAGCTCTATAAACTGTGGTAGCTGCTGCAACACCTTCTGACCTCATACCCTCTAGAATATCATAAGCTGAAAGTGGTTGATCTTTATTTTTAAGATATTGAAGCACTCGATCTGCATGGGTTAGGCGAGATTTACTTTTTATCATTTTATTCCTTAAATTAATAAAAATAATTATTCACTAATTGCAATGTTATAACATTGCATTTTTTATTTGACAACACCCTACTACGAGAGTAATCAAAAAACTGTTATGTTATAACATTACAATATTTAAAGGACAAATGATGAATAAAATACTATCTTTTATAATTTTGATATTATTTTCAAACTCTACTGTTTTTGCCAGCGAAACGAAGGGAGTTATCACAACAATTCAGCCTATCAATTCACTTGTTAGTGCAGTAATTGGTAATACTGGCAAAACTATTTCATTGATACCAGCAGAAATTTCTCCACATGAGTATAAATTAAAACCTTCTGATGCAAAGAAAATGCAAGAAGCGAATATTATTTTCTTCGTTTCAAATCATTTAGAAAGTGGCGTTACAAAAGTTTTCAAAAATTTGCCTAAAAATATTAAAATAATAGATCTATTAGAAGAGACAGGGATCGAACATCTTGCAATAAGGGATAATGAAGCTTGGGAACGTCATGACCACCATGGACATGAAGGCCATGACGACCACGATGATCACGATAAACATGGGAAAAAGCATGACGACCACGATGATCATGATAAGCATGGTAAAAAACATGACGATCACGACCATGATAAACATGCTAAAAAGCATGATGATCACGATCATGATAAGCACGGTAAAAAGCATGACGACCACGATGATCATGATAAACATGGTAAAAAGCATGACGATCACGACCATGATAAACATGCTAAAAAGCATGACGATCACGATGATCATCAAAGTAAAGACGATGTTCACATCTGGTTAAGCCCAGATAATGCAATCAAAATCGTTAAAAAAGTGAATGAAGAATTAAGTTTGCTTTTCCCAGACAATGCTAGTCAATATAAAGAAAATTCAAATAATATTATTAATAAAATAAGTGATTTGAAAAGTGAGTTAACAAAAGATCTAGCTCCAATTAAAGACAAACCTTATGTGGTTTTCCATGATGCGTATCAATATTTCGAAAAAGCATTTGGGCTAAATGCCGTTGGTTCTGTTGCACTAGAGGGTGATGTCGCATCATCACCAAAACAGATATCTTTTATTAAAGATAAAATAAAAAAATTAAATGCCTCATGTGTATTTCAAGAGCCACAATTTGACAGTAAATTAGTAAAAATAGTTGTTGAAGGAACGAATGCGCAAATTGGAACTCTAGATCCATTAGGCGTGAACATTTCTGGAAAAGAAAATTTTTATATACAATTACTAAAAAATATGGCTAAAAGTTTAAAGGAATGTTTAGGATAAATGAGTTATGTTAATCTGTGAGAATCTTTCATTTTCAATTGATGGTCACAAATTATTCTCAAACATAGATTTTAAAATAAAAAAAGAAAAGGACCTGTTAATTACAGGTCCTTCTGGTATAGGAAAAACAACATTATTAAGTGTTTTATGTGGTCTTCAAATACCTACTGAAGGAAGTATTCGTTATAATGATATTTCCCTTTATAGTTTATCTGAAAACAAAATTGACGAATTTAGAGGAAAACAACTCGGAATAGTTTTTCAAAGTTTTAATTTAATTAATACGTTTACAATTAAGCAAAATCTACAAATAGCAAATACTGCGGAAGGTTCCCGAGATACAGATAATCTTTACGACCTCCTTGAAAGAGTGGGATTAGCTGATAAATCTCATATCAAGGTTTCAAATTTAAGTATTGGTGAAAAACAAAGGGTTGCGGTAGCACGTGCATTTATAGGGCAACCGAAATGGATATTTTGTGATGAGCCTACATCATCATTGGATGATAAGAATACAGATATTATTACAAACCTAATCAAAGAAGAAAGCTTAAGACACAAAGCCTCATTAATTTTAATAACTCACGACAAACGTGTTCAATCAATTCTTAATTTCAACGAAATTTTGAGATTAGGAGAAGAATTATAAATATATTCTTAATTTCATATTTGTATTTAAAATCTAAGCTATTAAATTTCATGATGAGTATACTTTTAATGATATTAGGTGTCACAATAATTACATTGTCAGTTTTAGTTAATCAAATTACTAAGAATACTTTTACCAAAAATAACCCTAATTTGGATGTAGTAGTAGGTGCAAAGGGAAGCCCTCTTCAATTAGTTTTATCATCTATTCATCACATTGATATTCCAACGGGAAATATAAGTTACAAAAATGCTAAAAAAATTATGAAACATCCTGCTATTAAATTTGGAGTTCCAATTTCGTTAGGTGATAATTTCCAAAATTACAGGATAGTAGGTACTGATAAGAAATTCTTAAAACTATATGATGCAGAATTAGAAATAGGTTCTATGTGGGAAAAGCCTATGCAATCCGTAATTGGTTCCAATGTAGCTAATTTCACTAAATTAAAAATTGACAAATTTTTTGTGGGATCTCATGGTTTAATTGATACAGGCGACATTCATTCTGAACAACCTTATAAAGTGGTTGGTATCTTAAAAAAGACAGGTACTATATTAGATAATTTAATTATCACCAGCTTGGATAGTGTATGGAATTTACATTCAAATCAAAATGACATTTTGAAAAACAGTGATAGCTTAGAAGTAACAGCATTATTATTAAAATATAAAAATAAAACTTCCGTCTTTTCTTTTCCAAGACTAATTAACAAAAACACAAGTATGCAGGCAGCTAGTCCTAATCTTGAAATTTCTAAATTATTTAAGTTAACTGGCGGAGCCCATAAAATTATTAATTATTTAAGCATTATAATTGTATCTTTATCATTTGCAGGGATTTTATTCACATTATTAAATAACATAAACGAAAGAAAATATGATCTGGCAATATTAAGAACACTTGGTTTTACTAGGGAACGAATTTTTTCTATAATTTTAATCGAGGGAATGACTATTTCAATTTTAGGAAGTTTTATTGGGTTGATCTTAGGAGGTATAGTCTACAAGTGCATTGAATTTTTTTCATTACTTGGAAGAAATATAGTTACAGGACAGCTTGATTTTATTTATGAAATTTTAACAATATGGTTTGTTATTCTGATTATTTCTTTTCTTACTTGTCTTATACCCTGCATCAAAGTATATAAACAAAATATTAGAAACACCTTGTTAAATAGTTAATTATTTATTTTTACAGACGTATAGTGAGATATGAAAAGATCAAAACATGAATAAAAAATTAATAATTATACTCATTTGTTCTTTATTTCCATTTGAGGTATTTGGTTTTGAAAAATTTAACCTTAATGATATTGATCCATCTGAAAATATTATAGTTGAGGATTTATTTGAGCCACTTGAAGTAACTGGTGATGCAATACCTTGGCAATTATTTAAAAAAACCAAAGAGATTGAAGATTGTACAATTGATAAAGATGGGTTTGATTATTGTCTTATAAAACCAATTTATCATGATAATATTAAAAAATATAATGGAAAAACAGTTACTATAATGGGCTTTATGTTTCCTCTCGAGCAATCAGAAAAACAAAAAAGATTTTTGATTGGACCATATCCTTTGAGTTGTCCATTTCACTACCACGTTGGACCGTCTCAAGTTATCGAAATCAGTTCAGAAAAGGCAGTTGACTTTTCCTTTGATCCTATAACAATAAAAGGTAGGCTTGAGGTAAAATATAATAAAGAAACTGGAACTTTTTATTATCTAAAAATTTTCAAATCATAATTTAAAGAGTTTCAGAAACACCCCAAACATTCGTAACCTGACTTGACAAAACTCCGCCATTACCATGAGCTACTGACAATTTTGCATTGTCAATCCATCCTCCGCCCGATCTTTCACCTACATTGTCTCCTGCAGAATTCCTTAATTGACGAATAGCTTCTAAAGTTACAAAAAGACCATACATTCCTGGATGTACACAGGACAACCCTCCTCCATTAGTATTAACTTTTAAGGATCCAGAGGGCCCAATATTGTTGTTTTTAACCAATTCAATAGCTTCACCTTTTTTACAGAAACCTAAATCTTCAAGAAATAACAATGTATTTATGGTGAAGGCATCATATAATTGTATTGTATCCATGTCAGTGGCTTTATAACTAGACATCTTAAACGCCCTTTGGCTACTATCTATTGCCGATGTTCTAACTAAATCTGGCATTTCAGAAACCATTCGGTGATGGTGCTCCATTGCTGCTCCAAGCAAATAAATAGGAGTGTTCTTAGTATCTTTAGCTCTATCCGACCTTGTCATTATGACCGCAGCTCCTCCGTCAGTGACTAAGCAACAATCTAGTTTACCCAAAGGATCAACAATTGGTCTTGCTGAAAGAACATCTTCAATAGTCAAGGGCCCCTTATCATAAGTGTAAGCTCTTGGATTAAGTAAGGCCCAATCTCTTGCAGATACTGCTACATTTGCTAAATCTTCGCGAGACGCTCCAAATTCGTGCATATATCTTTTTGCAGCTAAAGCATATGCAGTAACTGGCATCCTAGGTTCATATTGTGCTTCATATGGCATTGCTTCTGAAATAGTTTTAAATCCTCCAATACTTTTTTGATTAGAGCCATATGCAACCACTGCTACATTTATCAATCCCGCATCTAAAGCCAAAGCAGCTGTTAAAATATGAGATAAAAAACTTGATCCACCAATCTGAGAACCATCAGCAAATTTAGGTTTTAAACCAAGATATTCAGATAAAGACATCGCTGCCATGGAATGAAAGGCTGTTGCAGCAAAAACTCCATCAACTTCATTTAGTTTTATTCCTGCATCATCTAAAGCGTCATGAACAGAGTTTGCCATTATCTCCATAGCGCTCCAACCTGATGCCATTCCACAACCACTTTCTGCTAGGCCAACGACAGCAGTTTTACCTCTTAAATTGTTAATATCATTTTGGTTCATTATAATTATCCTTGTAAAATATCAAAAATTACTGCTGGTTCCCCATTAAGAATTGAAATTCTAGCTTTTACTTTTTGACCTATTTGAACTTTATCTGGCTCTGTGCCTTCAACCCTTGCCATCATTCTTGGGCCTTCATCCAGAGTAATTAAAGACAAATTAAAATCACCACCCTTTTCTGGTAACCTCCTATTGCAAGTGGTGCTATGAACAGTTCCTATTCGAGATGCTTCTACCCACTCTAAATCCCTTTCACCAGTACCTGGAAAAGCAACTCGAGGATGAAAGAAAAATTTATCTAAACTTTTACACCTTTGGATCATAAATTTTCCTTCAGACAAATAATTTTTAAATTGTTGTTCTGGGCCAACCAATCCTTTTAAGTTTTCTGGCATTTTTCTTCCTTTTTTAAAGTTCTATTTAGTTACAATCAATGCATCAAGCGCAATAACACTATTTTCACTGACTAAAATTGGGTTCATTTCGACTTGATCAATCCGATCAAAATTAGCTGCAATTAAATTAGATAAGTTAACAATCGCAGTTATTAAAGACTTTACATCAACAGAAGGTTGACCCCTAGTACCAAAAAAAACATCTTTACTTTTTAAAGACAAAATCATTTTTTCAGCTTTCTCAGAAGATACTGGAGCTTCAGCAAAAGAAATATCTTTCATTACTTCTGTATATATTCCACCAAGACCAAACATAACTATTGGTCCAAATACTGGGTCAATTTTAGCACCTAAAATGCATTCAATTCCTCCTTTTATCATTGGTGAAATCATGACCCCGTCAATTATAGCCTTAGGAGCTTTTTCATTAACATTTTTATGAATTTTTTTAAAAGCTTCTCTAGCCTGATCAATATTTTTAATTTCTAAAATTACACCACCAACTTCTGTTTTATGTTGAATATCTGATGACAAAATCTTCATTACATATTTGGTATCATCATTTTTAAAAAGAGAGGATAAATCATCTAAGTTTTTAATCTGCAAAGATTTTACAACTGGTAAATTAGCAGCCCTTAAAATTTCACTACAGTCGATTTCGTTTAATTTCTTTTCAGGTATTTTTATGAAAAAATCATTTTTTTTAAAATCTTGTTTAGCCTCATTTAGATTAAATTTTTCTCCAAAAAACATCAATGCAGACATTGCTATAATAGCTCTCGTAGGATCTTCAATACATGGAAACCCTTCTTTTTCATACATTTTAACGTATTCTTCAGGCGCAACCATACAATTTATAAACAATTTATTTTCGTACCCTTTCATAGCCTGTTTAAGAGATGTTAAAAGGGGTTTTGATAAAACAGGAGAGCCTGCAACAGATGTCCAAAAACCTATTAATGCATCATAACCACCTTTTGAGAGCATTAAGTCAGTAAACTTTGGTATCAACGATAAATCATTAAAAAATTGAGCTGTCACATCGACAGGGTTCATCGGTGATGCAAAAGGTACAAGTTGTTTTAATTCATCTTGAGCATCCTCTGGCATGGGACCAACTATTAGACCTACATCGGATGCAGCATCTGCCATCAATACACCGCCTCCTCCTGATATAGTTACTATACCTAAATTTTTTCCCACAGGAAATATCCTTGGTTTAGTTGCATAAGCTACATCTAACATTTCTTCTGTGCTTCTTACTCTATAGGCACCATGAGCTTTTAACACTTCATCGTAAATAACGTCTTCACCTGCCAAAGAAGCTGTGTGAGAGTTAGCTGCTGCAGCACCAACTTCTGATCTACCTACTTTCATAAAAATTACTGGCTTTTTTTCAGATCTTGCAGTGTCTAAAGCTCTAGTAAATTGCTCTCCATCTTTTACACTTTCAGCGTATGCCATAATTGAATGAACATCTGGATCCTCAGCCATTAATTGGATTGTTTCTCCTACTGACAAGTCAACTTCGTTTCCAGTTGTCATCCAATATCTTATTCCTAAACCTCTTTGATGAGCTACCATATATATATGGCTTCCATAAGCGCCTGATTGGCTGGCAATTGATATTCCGCCTGGCTTTGGAGTAGCCCTGTCTATGGTTGATGTAAATGTTGGATAAAAATTAGTAGCTGAGTTAAAAAGTCCAAGGCAATTTGGGCCTATTACTCTTAAACCACTATCTTTACTAATTTTTTTAATTTGGTTTTGATAGATTTGTCCTTGACCACCTATTTCGGAAAACCCTGAAGAAAAAATTAATGCTGTTTTTGCCTTTTTTTCTACAGCCTGTTCAAGGACAGACACAACTATTTGAGAAGGAACTGCGACTAAAATAAAATCTAAATCTTCTTTTACATCTAATAAAGAAGAGTAAGCTTTAATACCTTGAACACTATCTCTATTTGGGTTAATTGGAAAAATCCCTCCTGAAAACTTTTGTTCAATCATATGGGCTAATGGGCGTCCTCCAATCCTAGCTTTATTATCTGAGGCGCCAACAATAGCAATTGATTTAGGTGACATAATTTCTTGTAGAGTAGTCATGTTTAGCCTCTAATTAATAGACAAGATTTAAACATTCTATAATCTACATTAAATAATAAACTTGTTAAATGAAATATTGAATATAATTTGCCAGATTGTTCAAAAATATAATGCCTAGAATTGTTTTTTTAAGTTGCTTTATACAAATGTTTTCTATGACAGGATTTGCTGTATGGCCCATCTATTTATTAGACCTTCAAACCTTATGGAATTTGTCAAATAGTGAAGCTGGTTGGATAAGTGGATCATTTTACATTGGGTATGTCATTGCAACTCCGTTTTTAGTAAGTATGACCGATACTTTTGATGCCAGAAAACTATATTGCTTTTCTTCTCTACTTGGTTGCTTAGGTTTATTATTATTTTCTTTTTTTGCTAACAACGTTATTAATGCTTCAATCTATTGGGCTCTTGTTGGCGCGGGTCTTGCTGGCACATATATGCCTGGATTACAAATACTTAACTCAAGACTTAACAAGATCTCAAGAGAGAAATATGTTGCTGTTTACACATCTTTTTTTGGATTGGGTGTCGCATTTTCGTTCTCTGTATTTGGTTTTATAAAAAGTTATGAAATTTCATGGGAGCAAGCCTTTTTATTTGCCTCATTTATTCTATTTATTTCTGCTTTTCCTTTGTTGTTATTTTCAGGAGAAGAAATTGAAGAACGCCAAAAAAGACCATATCAAGGTATTATAAAAGTAATTATCCCTATTTTTACTACATTTAAAAATAAAAAGGCACTGCCATTTATACTAGGCTATGGGGGACATACATATGAGTTATTTGGCTTTAGAAGTTGGACATTTCCATGTATATTATTTCTTTCAAATTATTTTAACACCAAAGTAAGTGACGCATTTATTGCTAATTGTATTGGTTTAATGGGCTTTTTGGGTATTTTCGCATCTATCTATGGTGCTAGGTACTGCATAGGAAAAGACAGAGCAAGAATAGTAAGTAAGATGGGATTAATATGTTTTATTGGTTCAATTTTAACTGCTATTTCTTTTTGGTTTAGTTTTTGGTTAGCCCTTTTAATGCTTTTTGTCTATAATAGTCTTATAGTGCTTGATTCAGGATCATTAACTACTGGAACAGTAATTAACGGTAAACCAGAAGATAGAGGCGTAAGACTAGCTCTTCACTCAATGGTCGGTTTCTTTGGAGGAGCGTTGGGAGGTCCTATAATTGGGTTTATTCTGGATAATTTTGGTGGACAAACAAGTCATTTAGCTTGGTTCTTATCATTTTTATGTTTAGGGTTAGGGTCTTTATTTTCAACATTATGTTTTAAGTATTATTTATCAAAAGTTTAAATAAAAATAGATGTCACAATATATCAATAAGGAAAATGTTTAACAAACGGAGAAAATTAGATGAACACCAAAATTATACTTAATGAAAGACCACATGGTGAACCAACTCTTGACAACTTTAAAACTGTGAAAGAAGAAATTAGATCTCCAAAAGAAGGAGAGGTTTTACTCAAAACTATTTACATGTCCTTAGATCCCTATATGCGAGGTAGAATGAACGATGCTAAAAGCTATGCTAAACCTGTTGCGATTGGTGAAGAAATGGAGGCAGGCGCATTAAGTCAAGTTATAGAAAGTAATTCAAAAAACTTTAAAGTTGGAGATTTTGTAGAAGGTCGAACCGGTTGGCAAGATAATCCTACTGTTGATGAAAAAAAATTAAGAATAATTGATCCAAATATGGCTCCACTTTCAACCTCTATTGGAGTTTTGGGCATGCCTGGGACAACTGCATATGTTGGAATGCACAACTTTGCAAAACCTCAAAGAGGTGAAACTTTAGTTGTTTCAGCAGCTTCAGGGGCAGTCGGATCGACTGTTGGTCAGATTGGGAAGATATATGGATGTAAAGTGATTGGCGTAGCTGGCACTAATGAAAAATGTGAGTTTACAAAATCAGAATTAGGCTTTGATGAATGTATAAACTACAAAGACGATGATTTTAAAGATCAACTTAAATCGGCTTGTCCCGATGGTGTGGATATTTACTGGGAAAATGTTGGTGGTATTACCTTTGATACTGTAATGCCACTTCTAAATGATTATTCAAGAATACCTGTCTGTGGTTTAATTTCCTTGTATAATGCTACAAGTATGCCGGGTGGTGAAAAAGATCGTTTACCATTATTATTTAGACAAGTCTTAACAAAAAGGATGATGATTAAAGGGTTCATAGTGTTTAACCATTATGATCAAAGAGAAGAATCGATTATAGCTTTGTCTAATTGGATTAAAGAGGGTAAAATTAAATATAAGGAAGATTTTGTGGATGGACTCGAAAATGCTCCTAATGCTTTCATTGGTTTATTAAACGGAAAGAATTTTGGTAAACTAGTTGTTAGAGTAAATCCTGACCCAACAATCTAATCGGTTGCCTCTTGATAGCCTTAATTGAGGCTATCAAAATTTTTTCCATTATTAACTAAATCTTGAAGTAATTGAGGTGGAGACCAAAATCTTTTATCTTCTTGATAATATTTTTTGATATTTGCTAATACTTTATCTAAACCAATCATATCAGCATATTTCATTGGTCCTCCTCGCCACCTAGGAAAACCATAGCCATTAGTATAAACAACATCTATGTCAGAAGGCCTGATAGCAATTTTTTCTTGTAAAATTTTGGTTCCTTCATATACCATTGCGGCAATATATCTATCTAATATTTCTTGATCAGAAAAATTTTTAGGAGTTATTCCAACTCTTTTTCTTTCATCATTACATATAATTTCTATCTCTGGGTTTTGTGTAAGAAACTCTACACCCTCTCCATAAAGATAATAACCTTTTGAAGTTTTTTGTCCAAACCAGCCCCTCTCACATACTCTATCGGCAATTTCTACATATCTATCATCTTTGTGACGGAATGGCGCTTTTCTTTTTCTAGTTGCCCAGCCTATATCGCCTCCGGCAAGATCTATAACTTGAAAAACACCCATTGCACAGCCAAATTTTCTCAACACTTTGTCAATATGGAATGGACTTGCCCCGTCCTCTACCATGTGATAAGTCCCTACCAGATATTTTGAAAGGATTCTATTACCGATAAATCCATCACAAACTCCAGAACGCACCGGAACTTTTCTCATTTTTTTGGCTAACATAAACGCAGTTGATACTGTATTCTCTGAAGTATTATCTGCCACGACAATTTCTAGCAATTTCATTATATTAGCAGGTGAAAAAAAATGAAGGCCTATCACCCTATCTGGATTATCAACTACTGTCGCAATTTCATTTACATCCAAATAACTTGTATTTGAGGCTAGAATACATTTTTGATTGCATATTTTATTCAGTTTAATAAAGACTTCTTTTTTTACATCCATATTTTCAAAAACAGCTTCTATAATTAAATCTCTATCATTTAAAACGTTCATATCAGTGTCTGATTTAAATAAATTAATTATTTGGCTTTTTTGATCTGTCGTCATTCTACCCAAATTTACATTTCTGTCATATGTTGAGTTGATTTTATCAAAAGCCTTTTTAATTGCTTCTTGATTTTGCTCAATCATAATCACATCAAATCCTGCATTCATAGCAGCCATTGAAATTCCTGTACCCATAGTTCCACCACCAATGACACCAATTTTTTTTAGTTCAGAGGGTTTGCCATTTTTTAATTCGGGTATTTTTGTTATTGCTCGTTCAGCAAAGAACGAATGTATCAGACCCTGTCTCTGTGGACTTTCTATACATTCTTTAAAAAGTTTTCTTTCATTTTTTATAGCAGCTGGAAAATCTAAATTTAAGCCTTCTTCAACAGACTTAATAATATTATGTGGAGAAAATAAATTTTTATATTTTTTTAAAGCGTTAGCTTTTGCATTTGTAATTATTTCTTTTATCTCTTCTAGATTATTAACTTTACTTGTGATTTTTGAAGTTGGCCTTACTTCAAAACTTTCACTAATTAATTTTTGCGCATAGGATATACCGTTTTCTACAGTTTTATCATTAGGAGCAATTTCGTCAATAATACCATTTGCAAACGCCTCTTCAGCAGGAACATGTTTGCCAGTAAGCATCATATCTAAGGCCATTGAAACACCGCACAATCTAGGTAGTCTCTGAGTCCCACCTGCGCCAGGTAAAATACCAAGTAAAACTTCTGGTAATCCAACTTTAGTTTTTGGAGCAGCTATCCTGTAATGAGCTGACATTGCTACCTCTAGGCCTCCTCCTAGAGGAGTACCATGAAGGGATGCAACAACTATTTTGTCTAAATTCTCTATCTTATCACAAATTTCACTTAAATTTGGTGCATCAGTATCTTTACCAAATTCTTTAATATCAGCTCCTGCGAGAAACGTTCTTTCAGGAGCTGTTATTACAACTGCTTTAATATTTTTTTCTACTGAAAGTTTGTTTACTGTCTCAAGAAGTTCAATTCTTACGGCAGCACTAATAGCATTAACTGGAGGATTAGAAATCTCAATAACGGCTATATCATTTAAAATATTATGTTTAACTACTGTCATTATAACCTCACTACATTAATGTTTTTTTTGCTTCTATATATTCGTTATTAATTCTTTCAACTAATTTACTCGCTGGTAAAATACTCTTAACCGCAGAAATACCTTGGCCAGAACCCCAAATTTCTTTCCAACTTTTTGGTTTTGATGTACCAGAGCTAAAATTCATCTTACTTGAATCACTCTCTTCCAAGTTGTCAGGATCAAGTCCTTGTGCCTCAATAGACCCCTTTAAGTAATTACCATGAACTCCTGTAAAGAGATTTGTATAAACAATATCATCAGCATTTGATTGAGTAATCATTTCTTTATACCTTTGATCAGCATTAGCCTCATTAGTAGCTATGAAGGCAGAACCTATATAGGCAAGATCAGCCCCCATAGCTTGTGCTGCTAGAACAGCTCCACCATTTGCTATTGAACCAGATAATAAAAGAGGACCATCAAACCATTCCCGAATTTCTTGGATTAATGCAAAAGGTGATAAAGTTCCAGCATGACCACCTGCACCAGCAGCTACAGCAACTAAACCGTCAGCCCCTTTATCAATTGCTTTTTTTGCAAAAAAATTATTAATAATGTCATGTAAAACTATACCGTTAGCTTCATGTGCAACCTTATTCACTTCTGGTCTAGCACCTAAAGATGTTATCCATACAGGAGCTTTCCATTTTGCACAAATATCAATATCTTTTTCTAATCTTATGTTAGACTTGTGTACGATATGATTTACTGCATATGGAGCTGCTGGATTATCTGGATTTTTTTGGTTATGCCTGTCTAATTCATCATTTATTTTCTTTAACCAAATCTCTAACATGTTTGGTTCACCTTCTCCTTCTCTAGCATTCAAACAAGGGAATGAGCCAATTACACCCGCTTTACATTGAGCAATCACAAGATCAGGATTTGAAATGATAAAAAGTGGGGAACCTATTACTGGTATTTTAAGTTTATCTAATGGAGGAAGAAGTGACAAATTTGTCTCCTGTGTTTTATTCAAAATAGAATAATCATTTAACACGCTAATAATAAATTCTTCAATTATTTTAATTACATAAACTTATTTTTTTTATATGATTAGATAATAATTATTAAATGGGAGAGATAAAAATGTTTTTGAATGACACTGATTTAAAAAAATTTGATGAAGATGGTTATTTGTTTTTTCCAGAAATGTTTAGCAAAGATGAAGCTTCACTGTTAAGAGAGGAAGCAGAAAAAGTTTATTCACAAGATAGAAAAGAAGTTTGGAAAGAAAGTTCTGGAGTTGCACGTACAGCATTTGCTGCTCATAAATATAATGAAGCTTTTAGAAGATTAGGAGCTCACCCTAGATTAATTGACCCTGTTTCTCAAGTATTGCAAGGAGATATTTATATGCATCAGTTTAAGTTAAATGCAAAAGCTGCATTTGACGGAGCTGTATGGCAATGGCACCAAGATTATGGCACCTGGAAAAGAGATGATGGTATGCCAGAGCCAAGAGCAATGAATATAGCAGTTTTTTTAGATGATGTAACAGCTGCAAATGGTCCGTTATTATTTATTCCTGGAAGTCATAAGTCTGGCGTTATAGACGCAGGTCACGACCTCGAGACAACCAGTTACCCATTATGGACTTTAGATAATAAAAAAGTTCTTGAGTTAGCAGAAAGAGGCGGATGTGTTGCACCGACAGGACCTGCAGGAAGCATGCTTATGTTTTCTTCACTTTTAGTGCATGCAAGTCCACCAAATATTTCTCCATTTGGAAGAAGTATTGTCTACCTCTCATTATGCCATGTTGACAACCATATACAAAAATTTAAGCGTGACGAATGGATAGCTCACAGAGACTTTGCACCTATTTGTAAACTAAGTGACAATTGTTTAAGCGAATTAATAAGCGAAAACGTTAGTGCCGCTGAGTAAACATTAATACTTTGTATCAAGGAATATTTAATTTTGTTAACAATAAACTCAGTTGCAAATTTTAGAGATGTAGCTATTGGCTCCAAAATGAAGTCAAATTTATTATTTAGATGTGCTAAGTTAAGCACTCTAAATCAAGAAGATATAATTAATTTAGAAACGCTAAATCCATTCGCTATTATTGACTTTAGAGATCCTAAGGAGATAAATAAAGCTCCAGATAATTTATCAAAAACATTACTAAGTAAATATATAAGTCTTCCAATATCAGCTAGCACTCTAGGTAGAATGGTTACACAAAAAAAAATAGACGGTGATAATGTAAGAACCTATGAAAAAGTTATGGAAGAGAGTTACAAATTATATATAAATAATCACAAACATGTATGGAAAGAATTTATTAA
>QBZG01000025.1 GCA_003282435.1 SAR116 cluster bacterium AG-335-B03 | reverse complement strand
GTCATTAAATTACAAAAATATATATGAAGATACTAACATAGACTTATATTATAGAGATTTGTCTCGTATATTAAGTGTAATGAAAGACAATATTAGCACGTTTGATAAGCAAATAAATATTTTAAAACCAATATTAAATAGCCCAAGTAAATTACAATTGTTGGCAGCTGAATTAGAAATTATGTTGTATGTAAGATCTGGAAATGTGAATGATGCTTATACTAAAATTAAAAACTTACTAAAGAGACCAGATATTAGTTTAGAACAAAAAAGTAGGCTAGAACTTTTGAATAAAATTTATATGTCTAATGCAAAATAAAAATTTATTAATTATAATATTTACACTTTTTTTAGGGTGTACCTCTGAAAAAGACACTAAACTACAAAATGCTGTAAATATATTTAATAATGACAATGAATTGTTATCTATTATTAACCAAAAACAGGACGCTAAACTTGATATTGTTAGAGATATTAAAAATATATTTAATGCAAAATCTTATAATTTAACAAACTCCTCTATAAAATTTCCTTTAAGTAAAAGCTGGCAAGTTAACACTAGTCAAATGATAGACGATAAAAATCCTTACTTACCGGATCCAATATATTTGTCACAAAACTTATTTTTGTTAAATAATTATGGTATTTTGTATAAAATTGAAGCCAATAATGGTAAGGTTATTTTGAATAAATCAATTTTTAAAAATTTAGAAAATACAATCATAGGAACCCCAGCTCTCTCTGGTAAATTATCAAGTGACGGTAAAGTAACTATATATGCCCACAATGGTTATGACGAAATTCGAGCTATTGATGGTGATAATGGAGAGCTTATATGGAAAAAAAAACATTATTTACCAATTAGGGGCGGTATTACTTCTTATAAAAACTCAATATTAATCAGTGATTTTGATGGGAATATTTTATCAATCAATAATGAAAACGGAACAACTAATTGGAGCGTGTTTTTAGGAAGTGATTACAATTCAGTTTATACAAGCGCAAGGCCTATTGTAGCTCAAAATAAAATTATAGTACCCGGAACGGGAGGTGCATTTTTTATTCTTTCAGGTGACAAAGGACAAGTTTTGTGGAATGAAAATATTTCTTCAAACAAACAATTACCTAAAATCTTTCATTCTGGAGATATAATTGCTAATCCAATTTATCATGAAGGTGTAGTATATATAGTTTCACAATCAGGTTTTACTGCAGCGTTTGACATAGATACATCGGAAGAGCTTTGGAACATACCTGTGGGTGGAATTGAAACTCCTACACTTTCTGGTGAAACTATTTTTGTTAATGGAAATATGGGACTTTTAGCTGCTATTGATATCTCATCTGGTAAACTTAGGTGGAAAAAAAAATTTCCTTCCTATATTAATGAAAACTCTTTATTTTCAGATAAAAAGGTTGCTATATACAAAGGCCCAACATTAGTAGGCTCTAAAATTATACTTTCTAATTTAGAAGGAAAAATTATCATTATAGATGCTAATAATGGGAATGAAATTGATACACTAGATATTAATGAGTTGGCACTCGCTCCTATTCCAGTTGATAAAAAGATTTTTTTCCTCACAAAAAAAGGAAAATTATTAGCTTACAAATAATGCCAATTTTGAAATCTATAAGGTCATTAAAATGTTGAAGATTGTACTAGTAGGAAGACCTAATGTTGGCAAATCAACTTTATTTAATCGTTTGGTACGTTCAGATAAAGCCATAGTTAATAACCAACCTGGTGTGACGAGAGATAGAAAATACGGCCAAGGCACTTTAGTTGACCTTAATTTTACTTTGATTGACACAGCTGGGATAAATGATGCATTCAAAGAGAAAGTTGAAAATGAAAGTAAAGCTCAGACTTTATTAGCTCTTCAAGATTCTGACATAGTTATTTTTGTTATTGATGGTAGAGCTGGCGTTTTACCAGTTGAAAAAATATATGCTAAAAGCTTAATAAAAGCTGACAAACCAACAATTATTTTAGTTAATAAAAGCGAAGGAACTAGGGGAGGACTGGGTTTAAGTGAAAGTGTTTCACTTGGCTTTGAAGATGTTATTCCTTTTTCTGCGGAACATGGAGAGGGTTTATCTGATTTATATGATTCTCTAAAAGAAAAGATAGAATATCATAATAAAAAAATTCATGAGAATAATGGCCTCAATATTCATGAAAAAAAATCATCAATAAGAATTGGAATTATCGGCCGTCCAAATACTGGAAAATCTACATTAATAAATAAAATCATTGGTCAAAAAAGATTAGTTACTGGTGTTGAGGCAGGAATTACTCGGGACGCTATTGAAGTTTTATGGAACTATAATAACGAATTAATATCTATTATTGACACTGCAGGATTAAGGAAGAAGGCAAAAGTTATAAACATATTAGAAAAAGATATGGTTAATGATACTTTAAGAACTATAAAATACAGTGATATTTGTATTTTGCTCATTGACGCTTCAAAAGGTATTGATAAACAAGATCTAACTATTGCGCGTATGATTATCGGAGAAGGGAGAGGTTTGATTATTGGAGCAAATATGTGGGATAAAGTATTAGATAAAAAAATAATTAAAGATGAAATAATTAATAAATTAAAAATTTCTTTATCTCAAATTAAAAAAATATCCATTGTTTTTATATCTGGTTTGCAAAATCAAGGTATAGAAAAATTATTTCAAATGGTTTTAGATATTAAAAAAAGATTAAATATTAGAATTTCAACTGGAAAACTAAATAGATGGTTAGCTCCTATTATTGAAAATAATCCCCCCCCTTTATTTAAGGGTAAAAAAAATAATATTAGATATATTACACAAGTTAATGTTAAACCTCCTACCTTTGCAGTATTTATGTCAAGTCCTGATAATCTTCAAAACAGTTATAAACGTTTTTTAGCCGCATCAATTATGGAGGACTTTAATTTATATGGATTGCCTGTAAGAATAATGTATAGAAAAGGAAATAATCCATATATAGAACAATAACAAACTTTTAATTGACAGAAACGGTATCTTGGGTGGAACTTACATTCTGGTTAATAGTTGAGACACCATCGAGGTTAACTGTTTCATTATTTTGATTTTCACTTATTAAGGCCTCAGTTTGTATACGTAATTGATTTTCATTCGCAACTTTACTTTTTTCTAATTTCAATCTTTTGTTTATTATTTTAAGAAAATCAACATCATCCCTTTCAACAGGTTTAAAAAAATTACCAAGTATTTTTTTTCTCTTCATTAAACCAATAATCTTAATTTCTTTTGTGCATCTTTCTAAATTTACATCTATTTTTTTTGTAGCTACTCCAGCAATACGTTGATCAATAAATTCTTTTTCCACAGCTGCTCGAATTCTTAAACCTGTATTAGTTTTTATTTTAACTAAACGTGCTACAACTGCATTTGTTCTTCTAACTACGTCATCACCAAGTTCTTCTAATTGCATTCGTGAAGGCTTAGGCACTCTAATATGAATAAATTGGGACCCTTCTTCATTCTTAGCAGGAAAACCATTTTTCTTTATAAATTCCAACACTTCTTCAATATGCTCTTTATTATAGATCATTAATTGAATTTTCATTGGATCATCAGGTGATTCCACATTACCTAAATCACCTATTCTTCTTTTACGACCAGTCATTGTTATTTGAAGACTTCGAAAAACTGCAATATTTGCATCCTCTGGTTTAATAACTAGCAGAGATTCAGCAAATTCTTCAACTGCTCCATCTAAATTTGCTATTGCTTCTGGAGAATAACCTTCATCAGGTAATTTAGTGATTAAATTTGAGTCATCCATTGTTAGTTTCCAATAAATCTAATTTTAGTATATTATTTATATCAATATTTAATTTCAATTTCAATTCTTCGATTTTTTTCTCGTCCTTCTCTTGTGTCATTTTGCTCTAGTGGTTTTGTCTCACCAAAACTAATTGCCTTCAATTTTTCAGAAGGAATGGTTTTAGCCTTAGACAACTCCTGAACTACACTAGAAGCTCTTGCAGCAGCTAAATCCCAATTATCTCTGAACTGACCTCCAAAAATCAAAGGCACATCATCCGTATGTCCAGAAACATTAACTTGACCTGCTCCTTTACCACTAACTTTAGCAATTTTTTGCATTATAGCTCTTGCTTGTTTTGTTAACTTTGCTGAGCCAGAACTAAATGCACCAGCAGACCCTACTGTAACAACTACTCTGTCTTTTTCCCTTTGAACTTCAGCTAAACCTTTACCAATTTCTTGTTTTAATGCAACTCTTAGTTGATCTTCACTAAATTCTGCTTTTTGTTTTTTTTCTTGAATTACTTTTTCACTTTCAGAATTTTGTTTTTCTAGGTTGCTGACTTGATTTTTAAGAGACTGATTTTCAATAGTAGCGGAGGCCATAGATTTAATATCTTGATCGATACCTCCTATAAGGACATCTGTATCAGTTGCTCCTGTATTCTCCCTCGCTGTTTCCACAGCATCAACTGTATCTTTAATTAATTCTGAAATTTCTTCCGATGATTTGTTTTCGGTATTAACACTAACTAACACTTTATCATTTATTGTTTCAACTGTTACATTATCAGACTGAATTTGTTCAATTATTTCTTTACTTAATTTTTTAGCATCTAAGCTTTCTTTAGAATTGCTTTTGGCACTATCACCTTCATCTATTTCAGATTTAAGATCTAAGTTCTTTTGCTCAGAATCTGATGTCTGCTGTCTTAAATTCTTTGTAACAGAAGGTGCTGGAGATGGGCTGAAATTTAGAGATAGAACTGTAGTACCTTTTGGTTGTTCTACAACTGGAATAATTCTTTGAATTCCAAATGCATTTTTTAAGCTACCACTTATTTGTTTAAATTTAGGAACGTTAAATTCAGCAAAAGATAAGATCAAAACAAAAAATGCCATTAACAGAGTTGCCATGTCTGCAAATGTTGCCATCCAAGCAGGAGCCCCTTTCGGAGGGCATTTAGGACATTCTTCTTCTTCTACTTCTTCTACTTGAGCTTCAGCCATGATATAATCCCATTAAGTATAAACTTTTAAGCCGCTTCTTCAATTTGAGCTTGAATTTTTGGTGGTAAATTTGCAACTAGTTGATCTGTAATATTTCTTGGACTTTCACCTCTTGATATAAATTTCAACCCCATCACTACCATCTCTCTATATAAAAGTTCATGAGCAGAGTATCCTTCTAACTTAGTCACAATAGGCATGAAAATACAGTTTGCAATCATAGCACCATATAAAGTTGTTAATAATGCAACAGCCATAGCGGGTCCAATTGCTTTAGGGTCTGCCATGTTACCTAGCATAGCAACTAATCCAATTAAGGTTCCAATCATTCCCATCGCAGGAGCTAGATCAACCCAAGCCTGAAAAACACCTGTACTATTTTCATGTCTAGTCTTCATGGCTTTAACTTCTCTATTTAATTGATCAGTTAATTTTGTTTCATCTGCTCCATCAACAAGCATTTGCAAACCTTTTTCAAAAAATTTATCAGGAACTTCTTGACCTTCCAATGCCATCATTCCGTCTTTTCTGGCTATTCCTGCTAATTCAGTTAAACGTGTAATTAATTCATCATGTTTTTTTACGCCTGGCATAAAAACTTTTACTAGGGTTCCAAAAGATGATAAAAATGTTGGTAAAGTTGATCTATACATAACAGCAAAAAAGGTCCCCCCAAAAACAATTAACATAGATGGGGTGTCAACAAACATTCCTAAACCACCAGATGAGATCATCGCCCCAGCTATCATACCTAGAGTTCCTATTAGACCAATTAGAGAAGCTATATCCATTTTTTTTGCCTTTTTAAATATAAAATAATGATATTAGGCACAAATTCTGCAAGAATGAGACCAAACTGTTGTTAAAATAAAAAATATTTTCAGAGGCTTTCATGTTATTCATTAAAATATCATTCTACAAGGTTAGTGCATTTTTCATAATATTATTAATAAGCTTAAATATCAACACCGTATGGGGTAATAATTTTATTTCAAGAGGATATTATGTTATCGACCTAAGTCAAAAGTTAGAATGGTTGACTTGTCCAGTTGGAATGGTTTGGGAAAATAAAACATGTGTTGGAAACCCTGTAAAACTCAAATTTAGTGAGATTGAAACAGCTATATTTCAAGCTAACGAACAACTCAAAGGTAAGTGGAGATTGCCTAATAGAGCTGAATTAGAAAAAATAATTTGTATAAAGTGTAAGAAAGTTAAAATTAATAAAGAAATTTTCCCCAATACCCCACCAGAGTCTTTTTGGACTAGTGAAAAAAATCCTTGGCAACCAAAATTTCTGTGGACCGTAAATTTTTATACTGGCCATACTTTTGGAAGATTTCCAGGTTTTATTCCTAACTATGTTAGGCTAGTTCGTGATCGGTAATGGATCAATTTTGTTTCTTTTCTAAAAAGTATTTTGTTAATTTTATAAAGAACATTATTAAACCTAAAGATATTATTGAAATGGCCGCATTTAATGGTGTAACAAAGTTTAAATAATGTAACTTATCACTTTGAATTAAAGCTATTATAATTATGAAAACAACACTAAGCAAAAAAATACGAATTATTTGACAATTTTGACATTTATGTTCTGTTTTAATTTCTTTAGAAGATTTTAAAATTTTATTACCCTTCATATAATGTAGAAAAATATGTGCCAATTATTTGACACCTTAAATAAATCATAACAAAAATAATCTAAAATAAAAAATAAATTTTTAAAAATAATAAAACATAAAGCAATACAATCCTATTGTAACTACTTTATTTCTTATAATTTAAAATTCATTTTGGGTCATTTTTTTGTCATTTTTTTTTGTCAAATTATGATTTTGCTTTTGCCTAGTATTCCTGCTTTCTTTTCTTCACTGACAAAATAAAAAAAGTGGAGGTTTAAATGAAATTAGCACAACAGTTAAAAATTAAACAAAACCAGTCATTAATTATGACACCTCAATTACAACAAGCTATTAAATTATTACAACTAACTAACATTGAACTGACTGAATTTATTGATAAAGCGCAAATGGAAAATCCGTTCTTACAAGAAAAAAAAGAATTATCACAAAATAAACTTCTAGATAATGAAAACATAAACCCAAATGTTTGCGAAAATTTAAATGATACTTCTGATTTATTGCAAAAGGAAAATAAAATTGATTTAGAAAATACTTTTGACTCTCATTTATCATCAAATGCAAATGATGAAAATAAAAAATTATATGATAGGGAAATTCTTAGATCTGGTAATATTATATCTGCGGGTGAAGTAATAGAAAAAACATTAAAAAACAAAATATCTTTAAAAGAATATTTAGTAAATCAAATTAACATTGAGTTTAAAGATAAAGACTATAAAGAAATTGCAATTGGAATGGTTGACTATTTACATCCTAGTGGGTGGTTCACATCTAAAATAATTGAGGTAGCGGAAGATTTAAATGTAAAGAGTGATATAATATCGAACACACTTCAAAAATTAAAAACACTAGAACCAGTTGGAATATTCTCTGAAAATTTATCTGAGTGTTTAAAATATCAATTAATTGATAATAAGACTTATAATAAATGTTACGAAATTCTTTTAAATAATCTACAACTTTTACCAACTGGTAAATTTAAACAGATTAGCAGGTTGTGCAACGTTTCCCAAAAAGAACTTTTTAGAATGATTAAAGTTATCAAAACTTTAAACCCAAAACCTGCTGAACAATATCATGAAGATAATATGTTTATAGATCAACCAGATATTATTGTATCAAAATCCGAAAAGGGTTGGCGTATTGATTTAAACAAATCGAATTTGCCATCTGTAGAAATTGATGAGGATTATGTTACCGAAATTAGTAATTATAATTTTGATGAGAAAGGCACTAACTTTGCTAATGAAAAAATAGGAGAAGCACGTTGGTTAAAAAAAGCTGTAGAGCAAAGAAATAAAACAATTGTAAAAGTTACTGCAGAGATTGTTAAAAAACAAGTTGGATTTTTTAGGCATGGTCTTAATCATATGAAACCTATGATACTTAAAGATATATCTGACGCTATAGGAATGCATGAAAGTACAGTTTCAAGAGTAACTAATAGTAAATTAATTTTGACTGAATGGGGAGTAATGCCGTTAAAACACTTTTTTTCCGCTTCTATTGCTAGTTCAGAAGATTCAGAAACGCATGCTGCGTCAGCAGTAAGAGAGACAATTAAAATGTTAATTTCGTCTGAAATTGCTGCTAAACCCTTGAGCGATGATAAATTAGCTGGAATATTAAATAAGGAAGGTATGGATGTTGCAAGAAGGACTGTAGCTAAGTATAGAGATATGCTCAATATACCATCTAGTTCTCAAAGAAGAAGAGAGGCAAGATTACAAAGTCTTGCTACTAGTTAAACTAGTAATGTTAATATTCAAGATTTAAATTATTTTTAGATAGATTTGTGTTATTATTAAATATGGTTCTTAAAGGAATGTTGTTTTCAAAATCCTTTGTACCTTTTTGATCGAAATAATCAATTTTAATGAAATATTCATTAATATTATCTAATACTTGTTGTTGTGTATCAGTTCTTAACTTATTAATTTGTTTTGACAACATAATGCAATTTCCTAATTTATTATAAGGTGAATGCATTAGTTATGCCAAATATAATTATAACTTAATTTTTAATTACATAACCTTTTAAACTTGTTCTGCTTAGAAGGCTTCTTCCTATTTTTATATAAGTAGCAGGGTTTTGGGACTTTCCGTTAACAGAAATTTCATAATGAAGGTGAGCTCCTTTAACTTTACCAGTTCTGCCCATTTTACCTATAACTTGTCCTTCATTTACTATATCTCCACTTCTAACGCTTATTTTGGCTAAATGTCCATATGTTGTCATTATACCATAATTATGTTTGATACGGACTACTTTTCCAAAGGAACCATGATAACCAGCAAAAACAACTATTCCATCTGCCGAAACAGAAATATTTTCTTGCCAAGTACCAGCCAAATCAATGCCATGATGCATTCTATATTTGCCCGTAACAGGATGTTTTCTTGGTCCATACGGACTAGAAACGTAGTAATGTTCCATTGGAGGTTTAAGAGGTATATCTTGAAGGGCATCTTTATAAATTGCAAGAAGGTTAAGGCGAGCTTTTAGGGTTCTAAAAAAATTATCACTATCAGGATCTATTGATTTATTATCTTTAATAATTGAGGAAACACTTACTAAATCTTCGTTTTTTAGTTCAACCTTTATTGATTTAAATACATTTTCCATTTGAATAAGTTCATTATCAACAGAAGCAATAAAACGTAAACTTTTTACCTTATCACTAAGTTTAGGTGGTTTAGGATATTGTTTCTTTTTATATGAATCAGATTTGTAACTCTCGGAGATTGAGATATTGCTATCATTGGATAATTGATTTATTGATTTGTATGGAATGTCTTGATTTCTAGATGTTTTGTTAAATAAATCTAAAACTTGGTTATTACTAGCAATAATTGTGGTCGAATTGAAAATAACATTATCTTTTAATTCCTGATCAATATTTTTTGTTGTTTCTTTTAACTCTATCTTCTTTTCTAGGTTATTTTCTTGAATGAATGTTTTTTGATCTAAATTTTCTCTCGTGATAGCTTTATAAACATCAACATTGTCAACATTTACTTTTGTTTTTTTTAGAATTGGAAGTGTTATATTTGATTGATCTTCAACATTAAAATTTACGTTAGTATCTGAATCATTTTCTATTGAGACATTGATGTTTGCTGAAGCTTCAGTAATTATATCGTTTTTTTTTGCTACATCTATAGCAGAATAAATACCTTTTGCAGACCAATACATTATACTAGTCAAACCAATAATGGTAGTTATTAATACACTAGTATAGTGAACTGGTTTAAAAGCAATTTCAATTGGTCCTTTTTTAGTAAAAATTAAAAAACGTCTTTCAGAAAATAGCCCTACTTTTTTATCTTTTTTTACTTCTTCTCCAAAACGTTGACCAGTCTTAACAGGAGGAAGTTTTTTACCAAATTTATTAAATGTGGTATTGACCACTAACTACTCCATACCTAAATACAAAAAATACAAAATCCCAATATTTGACAAAATTTGTAATGAAACCATAAAAATTAATACCTTACTAGAAACAGGATTTTTTACTGATAAACTCACTGCAGGAAAAGTTTCACTTTTAAGGTTTGGATTATTAATTTTTGTTTCATTAATGTCAAAATTATTGGATTCGTTTTGTATATTACGATTTTGATTCGCAAAAATTTTTTTATTTTCCATAGACAAAGAAATATTTGAATTACTAGTTTGTTGATGAATTTCTAAGTGTTCATCTTCAGAAATTTGTTCTACAGCCTCATTTTCTATCTGTATACGCATTTGTTCTATGCGATCTCTTAAATCTATAATTTCTTCTGCCATTATATGTTACTCTGAATTTTTTAATTAAATTAATTATTATGGCAAGTTAATTGCATCATTCATACCAAATAAATACTTTTTAAATAAATTTTTTGTTTTAAGAATATTTGTAGTATTATTATTTTGATAATAGTAAATAAAAGGACTAATTTTTAAATCAATTAGCAAAAGGATTTCCAAAATGCTAGGAATAACAAACGATACTGAAACTGATAAATCAGTTATTTCGAAAGATATGAAAATAAGAGGTAAGATTTCTGCTGATGGTGGTTTAGTCTTATTAGGATCAGTTGTAGGAGATATAAAGTGTCACAGTTTATCTGTTGAAGATACTGGTATATTAAAAGGCAATATAGATGCTGATGTAGTAACCATTTCAGGAAAATGCGATGGGCAAGTATCAGGAGATGTTATTTCAATAAAATCTACTGGCAAAATTTCTGGTGAAGTTTTTTATGAAAATATTTCTATTGAAGAAGGAGCTGTAGTTGAAGCTCAAATTGGTAAAAGAAAAAATAAAAACTAAGGGAGATTATTTATGGCTAACAAACAAGCAATATTAGGAGCAGGGGCTCGCTTTAGTGGGAAAATATCTAATGCCAGATCAATAGAAATTAATGGATACGTTGAAGCTGACTTGACAACTGAAAAGGTTACAATTGGATCTTCTGGTAAGTTTCTTGGTTCTGTAGATTCTGAGCTAGTCGTCATTGCTGGAGAATATGAGGGTAAAATGCAAGCTGATAGTGTTTGGCTTACAGAAACATCACGTATAAGTGGCGAAGTACATTATAAATCTTTACAAATGGATAGAGGAGCTGCTCTAAATTGTAGGGTAGTCCATAATTGGAACGAAGCTGAAACAAATAATGTAGAGGAAAAACAAGTGAATGAAGAAGATTCTCAGGAAGAGCAATCTTAGTAAAATTAATTAAAAATTTATAGGAATTTATTATGAGTGAAGTTACATACATATCAGAGGAATTAGTGATGGAAGGTAACCTTGATTCTGCGGGGTCTTCAGTTGTTGTCGCTGGCAGGTTTAAGGGAGAATTAAGGGCTAAAGATGTTCTATTAGAGGCTAATAGCATATTCGACGGTAATCTAATTGCTGATAAAGTTACTTTGGGTGGTCTAGTAAAAGGTGAGGTGGCAGCTAATACTTTGAATGTGGCTAGTAGTGCTAAAATTGAAGGTAATTTGAAAACTAATGCTCTTTCCATTGATCTCGGTGCAGAAGTATCTGGAAGCATAACTAGAATATCTTAAATAATTTAAATAACCTTGTATATCAACTACTCAAGGTTGTTTTAATGCAGTCTTGAAAAAAATCTTTTGTATCAACTTCTCCAGTTAATTGGGCAAGCTTCATAGCAGCGTATCTTCCAGCTGCTAAGGCAACGGCAAGTTCATCTTTTTCATTAAGAGACGCTTGATAAAGATAATCTTCTATATCGTCCCTAATTCTTATCAATTTTTGTACATAAACTTCATGTTCATAAATTATATTCTTATTATCATTTACATTTGAGAAGTTTAGTTTAACTATTTGACCCATTTTAAAACCTATTCAGTTTTCATAAAATCACATATACTTTACGACAGTATTATCATAATTTTAAATTCTAATTTAACCATTTCAAAAGTTATTAACGTGATCAATTTCGAAATATACCAAAATGGGAAAATAAAAGAGTATAACAATAATATTAAATTGTTAATTGCAGAGCAAAATAATACACTATTTATATTCCACGGTCTTTATGGAAGAGGAAAAAATTGGCAATCTTTTGCAAAAAAGATAAGTCAAAATGAAGAAATGTTAGTTTTTACAGTTGACTTAAGAAATCATGGTGGGAATATTTTTAAGGAAAATATGTCCTATAATCTAATGATGGAGGATATTTTTCATTTATTTAATTATCTAGATATAGAGAAAACTAACTTGCTAGGTCATTCTATGGGTGGAAAATTAGCAATGTTAATTACTTTATTAAGACCACACTACATAAATAAATTAATTATAGCTGATATTGCTCCAATTAATTATCCCAACGATAATCAAGATATAATTAAAGCATTGTTTAATTTAGATCTAAATTTAGTTAGAAATAGAAATCATGCTGATGAATTATTATCAAACGAAATCGAACCAAAATTTTTAAGGTCTTTCTTGTTACAAAACATAAAACTTGGTGATAGAAAATATAAATGGACAATAAATCTGACTGCAATAAAAAAAGCAATGAATGATTTAAGATCATTTCCTAAAATTGATAAAAATAAAAATGTTGATAAAAGAACATTATGTATTTATGGACAAAAAAGTGATTATGTTAATAAAGATCATTTTCAAATTTTTAAAAATTTTTTTTCAAACGTTTTATTTCACGAAATTCAAAATGCAGGACACTTTTTACATATTGAAGACCCTGATGAATTTTATGAAGTATCAAAAAATTTTCTTAAATATTAGTTATATCATGTTGTTTCAAATTTATAAAAAATGTATTAGGTAACCATGATAAACAAAATTGAAACACATATTTTAAAATTATCCTGTAGGGATCAAATTGGAATTGTATCAAAAATTTCTACTTTACTAGCAAATTCTAGATGTAATATTGTCGAGTCTAAACAATTTACAGACCACCAGAATGGAAATTTTTTCATTAGGCAAAGTTTTACACTTCATGATCCAGATATATTGGCAAAATTAGAGTATAAATTAAATTTGTTATCAAAGGAATTAAATGCAGAATTTTTCCTAGGTGACATTGAAAGTTCTATGAATACGATAATGATGGTTTCGAAATTTGACCACTGCTTAAATGATCTTCTTTTTCGAATAAGAAGCAAATCTCTTAACTTAAATGTTAAAGCAATTATTTCAAATCATAAAATTGCTGAAGATATTGCCAGATTTTCCAAAATACCTTTTTATTTTTTGCCTATTAACAAAACAAATAAAGAAAATCAAGAAGTTAAGATTAAAGAAATCATATATAATAATGACATACAATTAATAGTACTGGCAAGGTATATGCAAGTACTTTCTGAAGATTTTACAAATGAATTTGAAGGAAAGATTATAAATATTCACCATAGTTTTTTGCCTAGTTTTAAAGGCGCAAAACCGTATCATCAGGCCTATGAAAGAGGTGTTAAAGTTATTGGTGCTACAGCTCATTACGTTACAAAAGAATTGGACGAAGGACCTATAATTGAACAGGACACACAAGAAGTTGACCATGAAATGATGCCTAATGATTTAGTTTCAACGGGAAGGGACGTAGAAGCCAGAGTTCTATATAGAGCATTAAAAGCTCATTCAGAAAATAGAGTCTTTTTGAATGGTAAAAGAACAATAGTTTTTAAAGGACAAAGAGTTTTGGGATGAAAAATCAAATGGAAAAAGTTGTTATTATTGGGTCTGGTGCTGCAGGGCTTACTGCAGCTATTTATGCCGCTAGGGCAAATTTGAAACCTTTAGTTATAGAAGGAATCCAGCCTGGGGGTCAATTAACAATTACGACTGATGTCGAAAACTATCCTGGCTATGCTGATGTCGTTCAAGGACCTTGGATGATGGAACAAATGAGGTCACAAGCCTTAAATGTTGGAGCGCGGATAATAAATGATGTAGTTGTTCATGTTGACTTTAAAAAAAATAGTAAAACTATTTCATTAGACTCTAAAAGCATATTGTCTGCAAATACAGTTATCATAGCTACGGGTGCTCAAGCTAAGTGGTTAGGTCTTGAAAGTGAATATAAATTTAACGGAAAAGGAGTTTCTGCATGTGCTACATGTGATGGTTTTTTCTACAGAAACAAAGAGGTTGCTGTTATTGGGGGTGGTAATACAGCTGTTGAAGAAGCTTTATATTTATCCAATATTTGTTCAAAGGTAACATTAATTCATAGACGAGATGAGCTAAGAGCAGAAAATATTTTGCAAGAAAGACTTTTTGCAAAGGAGAATATAAATGTAATTTGGAATAATATTGTAAGTGAAATATTAGGAGACGAAAAGGGAGTTAATTCATTAGAAATAAAGGATAAAAATTCAGACCAAACTGAGATAATTAACGTTGAAGGTGTTTTTATCGCTATTGGACACAGTCCTTCAACTGAACCATTTAAAGGAGTTCTTGAAATGGATAAAGAAGGTTATATTGTTGCTCAAAAACCTGGAACATCTATAACAAATATCGAAGGTGTTTTTGCAGCAGGTGATTGTGTTGACAAAATTTATCGACAAGCAGTAACAGCTGCAGGTATGGGTTGTATGGCCGCTTTAGACGCTGAAAAATGGATGCAAAATCAATGATTTTTAGTTATTAAGATTAATTAATTCCATTATTTTATACACCAAAGATGCTACTGTAAAATCATAAGCAATAAAATTTTTTATTGGAGAGAACTCTACAACGTCAAATCCTATAACTTCTCGGCCTTTAATAAGTTCTTTGATTAAATTTAGACTTTCATTATATCCAAAACCTCCTGGAACAGGGGTGCCTGTTGCTGGCATAACAGAGGGATCCAATGCATCAACATCAAATGACAGATATACTTTTTTTGGAAAACTTAAAGGTAATTTAATTTTCTTTTTATAATAAATATCTTGTGCGTCCCAAAATAAAACTTTGAAAATTTTTCTATTTTTAACTTCTTCTTCATTTAATGCACGCACTCCCAATTGTACAATTTTATATTTTTCGTTACCAAGAAGATACATTACGCTAGCATGTGAATGAACTTCATTTTCATAATTTTTTCTCAAATCAGCATGGGCATCAATTTGTAATATTCCAATATCATGTTTGTTATGTAAATCTAACCCTTTGAAAATACCGTTAACTGCGCCGTAAGTAATACCATGTTCGCCACCTAATGTGACGGGTATTTTGTTTTGCTTGCTTATTTCTTTAGTAATATTTTCAATATCACTCATAATTACTTTTAATGGTTTATTGCAATTTAAAAGCGGATGTGTGTGTATCCCGTAGACGCATGGTATGCTTTTACCAGTATACCGTTCTAATTCATTACTTGCTCTAATAATGGCTTGAGGCCCTTTAGAAGTACCTTTACCATAAGACACTGTTTTTTCTAATGGGACTGGCACAATATGAAATTTAGCTTTATCTTTATTTTTTTCTTCTATAGAAAGCTCTGAATTTAAAAAGTGATTATTTTTATTATTCATAATTTATAAGCTCTTATGACAATCTATTTTCAAAGTCTTTAAATGAAAAGCTTTTAACAATTTCTAAATCGTTTGTTTTACTGTCCCATATTGCTATAGATGGCAATTTTACACCATTAAAATAATTAGTTTTTACCATAGTATAATGTGCTTGATCTAGTAGGGCTACCCTTTCTCCTATTTTGGGAATATCAGTAAAATTATACTCACCAATTATATCACCAGCCAGACAACTAGGTCCTCCCAAAACAATTTTATGTCCATTATCTGGTTCGTTAAGAAGGGCAGGTCTATATGGTGCTTCAATTACGTCTGGAATGTGTGATGTGGCACTTATATCTGTAATCGCAATATTTGGAGATAGTGGATTGCTAGGTTTAAAAAAATCGAGTATTTCTCCAACTAAAATACCACTATCTAAAACTACTGCTTCACCAGGTTCAATATATATTTGGCAATTTGTCTCATTAGAAACTTTTTTTAAAAAATATTTTAGTTCATTCAGCTGATAATCTTTTCTTGTGATATGATGTCCACCACCTAAATTTATCCATTTTATATTGGTGATTATAGGTGTTAGTGAATTTTTTAATTCGTTCCACGTATTTTCTAAGGGTTTAAAATTTTGTTCGCATAATGAATGAAAATGAATTCCATCAATTTTGTCTATATCGTAATTAATTAAATCTTTCAAATGCACACCTAAACGAGAACTAATTCCCGCAGAACTATACCTATTAATTCCAACTTCTGAATAGAGTGGGTTAATTCTTATCCCAACTTCGTTATTAAATTTTTTAGAAATATCATAAAAAGTATTGATTTGGTTAAATGAATTAAAAATAATATGGTCAGATATTTTAGAAATTTCATCAAATTCATCTTTTTTAAATGCAGGTGAATAAGTGCTGATTTCCCCTTTAAAATATTTATTTGCCAACTTTGCTTCATATAAACCTGAACAACATGAACCATCTAAGTATTCTGATATTAAGTCTGCGAGTGAAAAAGTTGAAAAAGCTTTCAAAGCAATTAGAATTTTTATGTTTGTATCTTTTTTTAGTTCAAATAAAATTTCCAAGTTATTTTGTAATGCTATTTTGTCTATTACAAAGCATGGACTTGGTAATCTTTTTAAATCAAGTTTATTGAAATTTTTAGGGTTTCCACCCATTGTTTTTAACATCTTAAACTCTAAAAATTCAGCCTATCGTTTAATTGAATAGTTTTAGTAGGTAACCCATGTTGATTAAGAAGTTCCATAAATGGATCTGGGTTAAACTGTTCTATATTCCATACACCAGGTCTGAACCATTTTTTTTGTAGCATCAACAGTGATCCAATCATTGCAGGAACACCTGTTGTGTACGATACTGCTTGACTTCCAACTTCATCGTAGCAATCTTCGTGATTACATATGTTATAAGTATAAAATGTTTTTTCTATATTATTTTTTCTGCCAGTAATAATGGTACCAATACATGTTTTACCCTTTGTTGCTTTCCCAAGACTACCAGGATCTGGAAGAATGGTTTTTAAAAATTGTAATGGAACTATCTCTACTCCATTATAATTTACTGGCACAATTGACGTCATTCCAATATTTTCAAGCACTTCAAGATGCTTTAAATAGTTGTCGCCAAAAGTCATCCAAAACCTAGCTCTTTTTATTTCTGGAAAATGTTTGATAAGGCTCTCTAATTCTTCATGATACATCAGATACATATTTTTATGACCAATTTCTGGAAAATAAAATGATATTTTATTTTTTAGTGCAGGACCAATTTTCCATTGTTTATCCTCCCAGTATTTACTATTAGATGTTACTTCTCTAATATTGATTTCGGGATTAAAGTTTGTAGCAAATGGATGGCCATGATCTCCATCATTGCAGTCTAGAATGTCTAAACTATCTATGCAATCAAGATAATGTTTTTTCGTATAAGCAGTAAAAACGTTTGTTACACCAGGATCAAAGCCAGATCCTAAAAGTCCCATAATTCCTTTTTCTTTAAAACTTTTAATATAATCCCATTGCCACTTATATTCAAATTTTGCTTCATCTTTTGGCTCATAATTGGCAGTGTCCAAATAATGTGTTTTTGTAATAAGACAAGCATCCATGATATTAAGATCTTGATAAGGAAGTGCTAGATTGACAACTAAAAAGGGTTTGAATTTGTTGATTATAGAGACAGTTTCATTAACATTATCAGCATCTAACTCTATAATTGTAATATTGACGTTATATTTTGTTTTCACACTGTTTTTAATTTT
>QBZG01000024.1 GCA_003282435.1 SAR116 cluster bacterium AG-335-B03 | reverse complement strand
TTTCATAAAATTGTTATAACCTTTTTAAGATTTTAAACTCAAGCTGATATATAATAAATTTCAAAGTGTTTGTATCTTTTTTTGTTATATATGTTTGAATTATGTGAAATAGTATTGAATGTTAAAAAGCTACTTTGATTAGCCATCAATGGAGATTAATTTTTTGGGTGATAAAATAAATATAAATTTAGAAATTATTTCTAACTTAATTAATAGCTCCATACAAATATTCGTTGCCTATGCCGGCCAGGTATTAGGAGCTACTCTTATTCTTATTCTGGGTTTTTATTTTGCTGGTAAACTTAGTAAAGTTGCCCGCAAAAACTTAAGTCTTTTGGATAAAATAGATCCGTTAATTGTCCCAATAATTGGAAATATTATAAGATATGGAATAATAATAATTACATTAATAGCTGTTTTAGGACAATTTGGAGTCCAAACAACTTCTATTATCGCTGTATTAGGTGCGGCTGGTTTAGCAATTGGTTTAGCATTGCAAGGAACTCTGTCAAACGTGGCGGCAGGAGTGATGTTATTACTACTTAGACCATTTTCTACTGGTGATTGGGTGGAAACTGGTAATGTCTCTGGTACCATAAGAGAAGTAGGCCTATTTACTACAATTATAGACACATTTGATAATGTTTATGTATCAATACCCAATTCTAGTATTTGGAATAGTACAATAACAAACCACTCACATTACGAAACACGACGTATAGATGTTGACATTGGAATTCACTATGACACCGATTTGGAATTGGCTTCAGAGGTTTTATTAAAATTAGCTGACGATGATAGAGTTAAGAATAAGCCCAAAGCACCTCAATTCCTTGTCATGAAATATGACGACAGCGCGATAGTGGTTAGACTAAGACTATATTCGCATACTAAGGATTGGTATGCTTTGTATACTGATTTAATGCGTAAACTCAAACCTGCTCTTGACGAAGCAGGTATTGAAATTCCATATCCACATAGAGTTATTTCTTCAAAAAATACAGTTTAATGACGACTACAAAAAAAATTAATCATGGCACAGTTCAATTAACAAGAGAAAATATAACTCAAGGTCGTCTCGGTGAAAAAATAAGAAGTATAAGTGGAAGTGATAAAGTTCTTTCTCAAGATGAATTAATTAATGAGCGTAGGAAAATCATTCCAGATGATGGAATTGGAGAAGATATTTATATTTTTGCTTATGGATCTCTTTTATGGAATCCAACAGTAGATTATGAAGAACAATTCTTAGCGAAAGTATATGGTTTTCATAGAAGCTTTTGTATGAAGACAAATTTAGGTAGAGGATCTTTTGAAAATCCGGGATTAATGTTAGCTCTAGACTACGGTGGATCATGTAGAGGATCCGCATTTAGGCTAAATAGAAATGATGCGATAAAAAATATTGATATTTTGTTTAAAAGAGAAATGGTAACTGGGGCCTATAAACCAAAATTAATAAAAACAAAATTAGATAATAATAAAAACGTTTTATCACTTGCATTTACAGTTGATAAGAAGCACAAAAATTATTTTGCTAAAAAAAGTACCTCTATAAAAGCTAAGATGATTTTCAAAGCACACGGGTTTTTAGGTACTTGCCAAGAATATTTCGATAACACATTAGAAAGCCTTGAGGAGTTAGCTATTAAAGACCTCGAAATGAGAGCAATATCAAGTCACTTAAAAAAGTTTAATAAAAAGTCATAAATCTTTTTTTATAATATCAGAAGCTTTCTCCGCAATCATTAACGTTGCTGCATTTGTATTTCCTGACGGCATGGTTGGCATTATTGAGGCATCCGCAATTCTAATGTTACTTAATCCTTTTACTTTAAGGGATGGTGTTACGACTGCATTTTCATCTATACCCATCCTACAACTTCCAATGGCATGGTAAACTGTAGCGCCATTGTTTCTGAGATAATGTAGTATTTCTTCGTCTGTCTGAATATTATCACCTGGAAGTGTCTCCCCAATAGAAATTTTATCTATATTTGAAGTTTTAAGAAGTGCTCTACACATTTTAAAACCTGACACCAATACATCTTGATCTATTTTTTCTTTTAGATAGTTAGGTTGAATAATTGGAGCATCTCTAATGTTTTGAGATAGAGCTCTAACAAATCCTCTGCTCAATGGCCTAGATTGCCAAACACCACAAGTTATTCCAGGCACTTCTTGTAATTCGCCAATCATACCTTCAGTATATGACGCTGGTGTAAAAACAAATTGTAAATCAGGAAAATCTATTTCAGATGATGATTTTAAAAAAGCTCCAACATGCGCTGGACTGTATGATATCAAACCTTTTTTCAAAAAAAACCATTTCATAATTTCTAAAAATAATTTATAGCCTCGAGCCCTTTCATTAAGGGAAATTGGTAAATTAATTTTGTTTGCAACTCTTACTGCATAATGGTCTTGCAAACCTTCACCTACATTTTTAATTTCATATAAAGGATCAATTCCTATTGATTTCAAGTAATTTCCATCACCTATTCCAGATACTTGAAGTAAATGAGGTGTACCAATTGCCCCAGCACATAAAATAATCTCTTTATTGGCAAAAATTTCAAAAATCTTATTATTTTTCTCATAAACTAATCCAACAGCTTTCTGATCATTGAATATAATTTTTAAAACAAGTGTATTTTTTTTTATTTTTACATTTTTTCTTTTAAGTGCAATTTTTAGAAAAGCGTCATAAGCACTATACCTCATCCCATTTTTAATTGTTCTTTGATAATAAAAGATTCCTTCTTGTTCACCTGAATTATAGTCTTCTTGAACTGATATTCCCAACTCTTTAGAACCAGAAACGAATTCCTCACAAATAGGATGTTTTTCAACAACATCTGAAACAAACAAAGGACCGTTTTTACCCCTATACCTCTCATCTCCATTTTCTTTAAATTCTGACTTTTTGAAATATGGTAAAACATCATCGTAAGACCAACCAAGGTTTCCAAGCTGTGCCCATTGATTATAATCATTTGGCTGTCCTCTAACGTACAAATGTCCATTAATAGAACTAGAGCCTCCAAAACCCTTTCCTCTTGGAAACAATATTTCTCTATTATTGACGTTTTCGTTACTTTCAGTTTTAAAACACCAATTAAATCTTTTATCATTAATTGTTTTAATAAAACCAGCTGGCATTTTTATAAATGGATGTTGGTTACTACCCCCAGCTTCAAGAACACATATATTTATGTTATAAATTTCAGATAGTCTATTTGCAACGACCGAACCTGAAGATCCTGAGCCAACTATTATATAGTCAAATTTTTCCATATTAATATCTCAAATCTGTTCAATGATTTAAAGTTGACGTTTCACCAGCAATGGTTGTTCTTACCATTAATCTTTTTTCTATTTTCCCTTTTATTGGCGTTGCTCTATGTAAAACAGCTCTGTTGTCCCACATTATTAAATCATATGGTTTCCAAGAGTGAGAATAGACAAAGCTTTCATTATCAACATATTGATAAATCTCTCTAAAAAGCTCTTTACTTTCAGGTTTTGGCATACCTTCCACAGAACTACAATGTGCGCCTAGGTAAAGAGATTTTCCGTGCTTATCATTATTTAATACTAACTTTTGTTTAACAGGAGGGAGTGCTTTTTTTTCTTCGGAGGTAACTAAATTTGGATCTATTTTTGATCTTCCATGAGAATAGTCGTGCCAACAAACTTTATCTTCAATTATTAATTTTAATTTTTCAGGTAATGCACTATAAACCGCTCTCATTGATAAGAACTCGGTATTACCACCTTTAGACGGTATCATTTTTGCAGAAAGAATTGACATTTTTGAAGGAATAACTTTGAAAGAACTGTCACTATGCCACTCTTGATTAGCTAAATTATTTAATCTTTGCCTATCAGTAGCAGGAACAATGTTTCCATCTTCATCAAAGTTTCGAAGTATTATTAATTTTGAACCTGAGCCATCAGTGCCAGCTTTAGTTGTTTCTAAAGTACCAAAGTACTGACTAAATTTAATATGCTCATCGTTTGTTATATTTTGATTTCTAATTACAACTACTGAAAATTCTGACAAAAGATCAGAAATTTTACTCTTTATTTTTTTACTTAGATCTACTTTTGTATCTAAACCTGTAATTTCAATACCAATTGATTTTCCAAGTTTATTTGTAAACATATATATCTCTTATTTTTAAATATATTTTTGTTTAATCTTCATACAGCAATATGTTAAAAATGAAATCTAGTTTGTAAATAAAAAATTTGAATATAATTAAAAACAATGGATGAAACTTTAAATATTAATGATGACATTAAATCCTTAAAGTTGGCGGTTTTAAAAGATAATCTTAAGCAAAACTGGAAACTTGATACTGATTTATGGAATGAGGAATTTCCACATGACTTTAGATTTGAAGACACATATTTACAATTAAGCTTTGTCCTACGAGATTTTAATATTGACGAGTTAAAGCATTTAATTTCAATAACAAATTTATTTGATGTAAAAAACTATAGTCATGATATCTCAACTTTAATAAACAATTACATCAAAAGTTGTGTTGATTACCTTAACCACGAAATAGATGGAAAAACTGATGAATATTTTCAAAAATTTAATAATAACAATAATTGTTTTTCATATGAAAAAAAAATCAAAAAATCTTTAACTAAATACCAAATTAATTATTCTTTATTCTTTTATGGAACACTTAGATCTCTAGAAGTTCGAAAAGCTGTAATTGGAGAAAATAGTGATAATCACAACATCTCATTAAGTTATTTGTTAAAGCATAAAGTCTTTAGAGTTAAAAATGCAAATTATCCTTTTATAAAATATACAAATAATCAAGTTGATGTTGTTAAAGGCTTGCTCATTAATAATATAACTTTTGAAGAATTAAAAAAATTGGATAGATTTGAAGGAAAAAATTACTTTAGGCAATTTGTAAAAGTAAATGTTGATCAAACTCATCATGATGCACAAATCTATATGCCCACTAAAAACATGATATCAGAAGAACCTTGGGATTATGAAAAGTGGTACAAAAATGATATGAAAAATTTCTTTTTAAATGAATTTGATTTAAATGGAGTGAAATAAAGTCTAAATCAATTGTTAAATCTTCAGTTACTTTTAAGCTTTTGCAATTGATCCCAGGCAGCATTGATAGCCCTCATTTTATTCTTACTCTCATTAATAACTTCTATGGGTACACCTTTACTAATTAATAAATCAGGATGATGTTCTTTAGATAGTTTTATATATTTTTTTCTAATTGTTTGAAGATCATCAGTTGGTTGACTTTCTAATACAATATAAGGATTAAGTTTATCGGATGACTTTCTAGATTCTTTGATACTTTCATACTGTTTTTGCGTTAAACCAAAGATATAAGCTATATTCGCAATCATTGACTCTTCTTCATTACTTACATGACCATCTGACTCGGCGATATAAAATAGAATATTTATAACCTCTTCTAAAACATTAATATTACCTCGAAAAATCTCACTAATTTGTTTTGCATATGGTTCGTAACCAGTACTTTCGTCTTTTGCCTTGTTAAAAATTTTAGCCACTTGATCAATTTCACTATCCGGAATTTGCAACTTATACTTTACAGCAATCAACTCTTCTTTACTAACCTGTCCATCAGCCTTACTAAGCTTCGCTGAGAGAACTATGAGTGAAAGTGCAAAAATTTCTTGAGAATTTTGTTGTTTACCAAGAGTTTTTGTAGAGCTTAATCTTGAAATTTTTCCACCTAAAAAAGACCCCAATAAAGCTCCAAACGGACCTCCAAAAGAAAAGCCAATAACACCACCTAATAAACTTCCCCAAATCGACATATTTATTTCTCACAAATTTTTAATAAGTTAGATATTAGTTATATTTATATAATAATACTTTATATAAATAAAAAGCATTTAAACGCTTATTTAAATCTAAATTATAATTACCAACCATTAGTTCTTGACCAATTGTCTATAATGCTACCATTTTCTAAAATATTGTAATCTTCATAAGCAGCACAAGTTAAACATGCATGGTTTGGTAATATTCGAACTAGACTTCCTATAGGTAACTTATCAAACCAATCTGTGCTTTTTATCTTAATAGATCCATGTTCTTGATGTACTTCTGAAATATTAAGACCTTCAAAAGGTATTGCTGTATGTGGATTACAAATTAAACCATAACCTGCTTCTGGCATGAATTTATTTGCACTTATATCTTTTGACAATGCTAATGAACCTGCATCAATAATTATTCTTTTTCTTTGATGATTATGGCCTATGACACTGGCTAATACAGTTATTGCAATGTCTTCTATTTTACAAATTCCTCTAGAAGCTTGTGCTAAATCCCAGAACATATAAATACCTGCCCTAACTTCAGAAATACCATCAAGATTTGAAGCCAAAAACATTGTTGGTGTAGACCCTATACTAATTATTTGAGACTTATCCTCAAAATTTAAAATTTTTTTTAAAGAGGCCTTGGCCTCTTCGCGTTCAATGTTACTAATTGAAATAATTTCATTTTTGTCTTTGGTAGAATAACTATGTCCAGCGTGAGTTAAAACACCCAACAACTTTGTCTTGTGATTTGGTTCAAAAACTCTAGATATTTCTCTAATTATTTCGTCTTGATAATCTAAACCACTTCTTCCCTCTCCGCAGTCAATTTCTATAAGAATTTCAAAATTAGCATTATGCAATTTACTGTACTTTAGAATTTCTTGGGCAACATACGTTGAGTCTATAACTATACGAATAATACAACTATATTTTTGTTGAATGAAATTTAATCTTTTTAGTTTTTTAGGAATGATGCAAACAGCATATAAAATATCTTTAAAACCCGCACCGGCAAAATATTCTGCTTCATTAAGAGTTGAAACTGTTATAGGTCCAATCTGATCATCAAGTGCTATTTTTGCAATTTCAATGCTTTTTGGTGTTTTTATATGAGGTCTTAAAATAGTACTTAATTCAAGACATTTCTTTCTTGCTTTAAAACAGTTTTTTTCAAGAAGAGGTTTATCTAAAATCAAGCATGGTGTATCTAATTCCTCTAAATTTTGTATTTTCATTTTTAACTCGCTTTATTTCAATTTTCTAAATTGCTATTTCACTAAATCTATTAGTTTTTCCCACCAACTTTCAGAAACAATCAAATTTTCCATATCTATCACTTGACCTATAATTGGGGTTATTAAAGATATGTTTTGTTCTTTAGCTCTTTTTTCAATTTCAACTGGAGGATCAAACCAATTATGCATCGCAAGAGTAAACATTCCCCAATGAATGGGTATGAGATTTTCTCCCTTAATATCTATAAAGCCCTTTATTACTTCATCTGGCATATTATGGACCGACCTCCAACGAGTATTATATTGTCCGCTATCCATGAAAACTAGCTCCATAGGACCATATTTTTGGCCAATCTCTTTATAATGTTTGGAATATCCTGAATCACCACTAAAATAAAAACTTCTTTTTCCTGACTTAACTACCCAAGATGCCCAAAGAGATTTTTGTGTTTCTACAAAACCTTTTCTTCCAGAAAAGTGTTGTGCAGGAGTACAGATGAAATTTATATCTTTAATTACTTTATTTTCCCACCAATCCATTTCTGTAATCCTAGAACTTGAAACACCCCATTTTTTTAAATGTGACCCAACACCTAAAGGCACAACAAATGAGACATCTTTATTTTTATTAAAGAACTTTACCGTATTCATATCTAAGTGATCATAATGATCGTGTGAAATTAATATGAAATCAATTTTTGGTAATTCCTTCATTTTAAAAACAGGTGGCTGATATCTTTTTATTAGCCAACTGAATGGGGAAGCTGATGACGAAAACACAGGATCAATTAAAATAATTTTATTATTTATAGACATTAAGATACTTGAATGACCTAACCAGGCAAATTTGATATTATTCTTACTTTTTATAAAATTTTCATTTAAAGAATTTTTATCTTCTGGCAAAAGTGTCTCTGGCTTTGTAATATTAGAATTAAAGAAAAAATTATTAGCCATGTTTTTTCTTGGGTTTGCCCAAAACCGACTATTTTTTTTCATTTCTTCAATAATTTCAGAATTCTGGTTTAAGAACTTATCTTTTGGAATATTGTAGTTAGGAGATTTTTTCATTCTTAAATAATCATTATCTTTTGGAATTGATCCAAACTGATCACAACTAGAAAGTTGAAAACTTATTACTATTACGTATAAAATTAATATGAATTTATTTTTAAAATTAATTAATTTCTTCAAGATTTTTCCAACTAATTATTTTTGATCTAAACGGTTGATTCCATCCCATAGGTCGATAGGCATCCCCCCTTTAATTATTTTTTGACATCGATTGATATAAATTTCTGTCACCTTATCATGTGGATTAATTTTATTAATTTTTAAAAATAATTTTGATGCTTTTTTAAAGTTTTTTTGAAAATAATCACTAACTGCCTCTTTGAAATCCTCTAAAGTATCAATTTTTAAATGTTTTAATTTATCTAAATCTGAATCAAAAATCTCAAATATTTTAACAGGTTTGTCTTTTCCTTTAACGGCCACAACATCTATAAATCTTGTGTTAAATAAATCTTTATTAATATTGTTGTAAGTTTCTTCAGAAATAATAATACCTACTTTGTAAATTTTGGTTAACCCCTCAAGTCTAGACGCTAAATTTACAGCGTCACTAATTACTGATCCCTCCATTCTATTCACATCACCTAATGTTCCTAACATCATTTCTCCAGTATTGATCCCAATACCTATATTAATTTTGTGTGTTTTATTTTTAAAAGAGTTAGAATTATATTGCTTCAAGTATCTCTGCATTCCTATGGCTGCCTTAATAGAGTCATTTGCTGAACTTTTAAACAATGCCATAACACCGTCACCCATAAATTTATCTATATAACCTTTATTTTCTCTAATTATTGGACTCATTTGATTTAAATATGAGTTCAAAAATGAAAAATTTTCTTTTGGGGTCATTTTTTCTGATATCGAAGTAAAAGATCTTATATCAGAAAATAATATACTCATTTCAACATTCACTTGGTCTCCTAATGAGACATCTAATATACTATCTTTACCAAGGTTTTTGAGTAATTGCTGTGGTACAAATCTTTGGTAAGCTTCTGTTAATTTTACTTGTTGTTGGAGAGCTAACAACTTCATATCATTTAATTGCTGAGCAACAGCAAATCCAAAAGTAATAAACATACCAAGAAATAAAATTCCTACTGCAGAATTTATGATTAACCAAGTAATCCAATTAAAATCAAAAAATAAATATGCCAAACCCGAAATTGGTGCCGATAAAAAAGGTAACGCAAAGGATATACATAAATATTTGGCGTAGGAGCTTCCTTTTTTCCAAAGTAAGAATGATATAACAGCAGCAGTTAGCAATAAAAACGTAAAAGGGGCAAATAAATATTTTACTTTAACTAAGCCTGGTCCATTCATGTCAGGTGGATACAAATTTAAATCCAAATACATTATGCTTGGCCAAGATAAAGATGTATATAAATTTAAAAAAATCATAACAATATAAAAAATTATAGTTGAAACAAAAATTTTATTAAAAACTGGATAATTTACTTTTAAATTAAGCGATTGTCTAAAAAATTGAAGTAATAGTGAAAATAATAGGGATATTGAAGCCAAAGAAAATTCACTTGCATAAAACCAGGAATTTATCCCAATAATTCTGCCAATAACTAAATTTGTAATGGACAGAAAAGAGATTTGAAAAAGGCTTAATGACAACCACAAATAGTTACCTTTCGAGACTAAAAAAATGAATAAATAATAAATAGCAAAAGTTATAGCTATTGCAAAAGTTGCTAAGTTTGCGGCAACTTTTACAAATTGATGAGTGCTAATATTTTCCCATGAGCTAATAGTCATTCGGTGAAGACTATCTCTACCCATATAACGGTCAAATGGTTTTTTTCTAAAAAAACTATAAACTTGGGTGGTTTCATTAGGATTCATTATGACTTTATAACTTGCTCTAACTCTTCCATCATCAATCCATCTATCATGTTTTTCATTCCAATATGGATACTCTATAACTGTCTTATTATTTAGACTAAAAACTTTCTTTTCGTTATTATAATTGAAAGTGATTCCAATATTTTTCTTATTCGTATTATTTTGAACACTAAATCGAACCCAATAACCATCAACGAATGATTGATCATTCTGTAATTTTTTTTTCCAGTCTAATTTAAATAATTTTTTAAAAGGAGTGTTTTGATCAAAACCTTCAACAAATTCTAAATGTTTTGAGGGTATGGTTTCAAAATCGTCTGTATTAAGAATAAAAGTTATATTATCTTTACTGTCTACATTTGCGAAAACATTTTCAAAACTAAAAAATAAAAAGCCTAATAAATTTAATAAGATATAAATTTTATTTTTGATTTTCACCTACTGACCAATCAAGTTATTTTGTAATGTAACTTATGAGTTAGCTCTAATTTTTTCAATTAAATTAAAAATGTGCTGATAAGGTATTCTGATTTTTTTCCACTGGTGGAGCAAATTTAGTTAGGTCAATTCCTTCTACAGCAATTTTATACTCTTCTATTGTTGGTGTTCTTCCTAATATTGCAGAAAGAACTACAACTGGGGTAGAAGCAAGTAATGATTCACCTTTTTTTTCTTCAGTGTCTTCTACTACCCTACCTTGGAACAATCTTGTTGAAGTTGCCAAAACCGTATCACCTTTTGCAGCTTTTTCTTGGTTTCCCATACAAAGGTTACAACCAGGTCTTTCAAGATAAAGAATATTATCATATTCTAGACGTGCTGAATTTTTTGGATTTTTATCATCAAACTCAAAGCCAGAGTATTTTTGCAAGATACTCCAGTCACCTTCTTCTTTAAGTTCATCTATTATATTATAGGTTGGTGCCGCTACAACTAGAGGAGCCTTAAAATTCACTTTACCTGACGATCTTTCAAGATTACGTAACATTTGTGCGACAATTTTTACATCCCCTTTATGAACCATACACGAGCCTACAAAACCAAGATCAACCTTTTTTTCTGCGTTGTAATATGAAATTGGTCTTATAGTGTCATGAGTATACCTCTTAGAGACATCATGATTATTAACGTCTGGATCAGCAATCATCGGCTCATCAATTAAGTTAAGATCTACAACAACTTCAGATGAATATTTTGCATTTGCATCAGGTCTTAATGCGGGTTTTTCCCCCGATTTAATTTGAGATATTCTTTTTTCTGCAATACCTATTAACTTATGAAGCATTTTGTCTTTATTCTCCATACCCTTATCAACCATAACTTGTATTCTATCTCTTGCAATTTCTAATGATTTAACAAGTGTATTATCCTCAGAAATACAGATGGATGCTTTGGCCTTCATTTCAGCTGTCCAATCTGTAAAAGTAAAGGCTTGATCCGCAAGAAGAGTCCCAAGATGTACTTCTATAATTTTTCCTTGAAATACATTATCACCAAATTGTTTAAGCATCTGTGCTTGAGTTGCATGTACTACATCACGAAAATCCATATGATCACTCATTTTACCTTTAAAGGTAACCTTTACTGATTCAGGTATAGGCATAGTTGCTTCACCAGTTGCCAAGGCAAGCGCAACTGTTCCGGAGTCAGCACCAAATGCAACACCTTTTGACATTCTGGTATGGGAGTCACCACCAATAATAATTGACCAATCATCAACAGTTATGTCATTTAAAACTTTGTGAATAACATCGGTCATTGAATGATAAGAATCTTTTGGATCACGTGCTGTAATAAGACCAAATTTATGCATAAATTTCATAAGTCGGGGCGTATTTTCTTGAGCTTTAAAATCCCATACAGAAGCAGTATGACATCCTGATTGATAAGCTCCATCAACATTTGGAGAAATTATAGTCGCAGCCATAGCTTCTAACTCTTGTGAAGTCATTAAACCAGTAGTGTCCTGAGACCCAACAATATTAACTTTTACGCGTACATCAGATCCTGCATGTAACTTGACACCATCTTCAACACCTACCGCATTTGCATTAAATATTTTTTCTACAGCAGTGAAACCTTGGCCAGAATTATAAACTTGTTTTGAAGGTGCAAATGCAGATTTTAATTCTATATTTAGAGCTTTACAGGCAAAGCTCTGAAGTTTTTTTCCAAATACAATAGCATATGAACCCCCAGCTTTCATGAACTCAAGTTTTTGTGGTGAAAAAGAGGAAGACATATCTACAAGCTCTTTGTCGCCTGTCTCATCATATAGTTTTTGTTTTTTAGTATTTATGGTTAATACTGTCCCAGTATCAACACTGTATCTTTGCTCAAGTACTGGATTATCGTCATTATTAATTATTGGATTTCCATTTGTATCAAGCTTTTTAGTCCAATTTTTTAGATCAACTCCTATTCCCCCAGTAACACCCACTGTTGTTAAAAAAATTGGTGATATACCATTCGTTCCTGCCACTATTGGAGCTATATTTACAAATGGAACATATGGACTAGCTTGAATACCTGTCCACAAAGCAACATTGTTAACTCCTGACATCCTTGACGAACCAACACCCATTGTTCCTTTTTCAGAAACTATCATTACACGTTTGTCAGGATTTTCCTTTTGCAATCTTCTAATCTCCAATTGTGCTGCTTCTGATATCATACACTTACCATGAAGCTCACGGTCAGATCTTGAATGAGCCTGATTCCCAGGTGATAATAAATCGGTTGAAATATCTCCTTCAGCTGCAACATATGTTACAACTTTAATTTCTTCCTCAATTTCTGGAAGCTTAGTAAAAAATTCTGCTTCTGAATAACTTTTAATAATATCTTCCGCAATTTTATTGCCTTTACTGTAAGCATTCTCTAATCTAGTAGTATCAATCTCATAAAGAAAAACTTGCGTTTTAAGAACTTCTGCTGCTTCTAGAGCTACAGATTTATTTTCACCCAAAGCTAAATCAAGAAGTACTTCAATCGATGGGCCGCCTTTCATATGAGATAAAAGTTCAAATGCGAACTTTGGTTCAATTTCTTTTATAACAATTTGTTTTGTTATAATTTCTTTTAAAAACTTTGATTTTACTTCTGCTGCAGTGGTTGTGCCTGGGATAATATTATAAATGAGAAAGTTGAGTGAATCGGTTCTATATATATTATTTTCGTCTTTTATTTGTGAAATTATTTCTTTTAATAAAGCGCCATCCTCTATTGGCTTTGGCTTTAAACCTTCTTTTTTTCTGTTTTCAATTTCAGATATATAATTCGTATATAAACTCATAACTAACCTTGCAATTTTTTAAAGATAATAAGTTATAATTTAAATTGAAAATAGACATATAACAATGAAAATTTTCCCTAGGAAAATTATTCCTTGATAAATAAATAAAATAATAAATAATTGTTAATAATGAAAATAGTTTAACAATGGGTAAATGGTAAATTTTATCTACTTTTAAACCTGGGGGAGGTTATGAAGTCCAAATTTGTTTTTTTTTCCATCATTATTTTGCTTTTGTTCTCAAACAAGATATTAGCTGACGATAAAGCTCTAGCTGGGGCAGATTTCGAATATGGTCAACATTTATCAGGAGAATGTGTTACTTGCCACAATTCCACCGGTTTAGGTCAAGGTATACCAAAAATAACCGGAATGAAGACTGCAGTTTTTATAAAAAAAATTTTAGCATATAAAACAAAAGAAAAAGATAACGCTGTTATGCAAATGGTTGCTGACAGACTTGGTGAAGTAGAAATTAACTCACTTGCACTTTATTTAAGTAAAACTAAATAAAAATAAAATTTTACTTAAGTTTAAAAGTTGTTAACATTTTTATATGTTTTTAATTAGGGAGGATTAAATGGCTAAAATAACAAGACGTACCTTTGTTGGTGTAATGGCTGCATCAACAACGGCACTTTCAATGCCTTCGATTGCTTTTGGAGCTCTACCAAGGGTCGTTGTTATTGGAGGAGGAGCAGGTGGAGCTACCGCTGCTAAATATATTGCTAAAGACTCTAAAGGAGCGGTAGACGTTACTTTAGTTGAAGCTTCAAAAAGATATTACACTTGTTTCTTTTCAAACCTATACTTAGGCGATTTTAGAAATTATGGTTCAATAGGTCACAACTATTATGGGCTAGCAGTGAACCATGGTGTAAATATGGTTCATGAGTGGGCATCATCAGTAAATAGTGCAGAAAAGAAAGTATATCTTGGATCTGGTGCCACTGTCTCTTATGACAAACTCGTTATATCTCCGGGTATTGATTTAAAATTTAACAGTGTTAATGGATATTCTCCAGAAGCACAATCTATAATGCCTCATGCATGGAAATCTGGAACACAAGTTCAACTGCTTAAGAATCAGGTTAAAGGTATGAAAAAAGGTGGTACATTCGTAATGGTCCCTCCACCAAATCCATATCGCTGTCCTCCTGGACCTTATGAGCGAATTTCTATGATTGCTCACCAATTTAAAAAGACTAATCCTACTGCTAAAATTGTTGTTCTCGATCCTAAGAATAAATTTTCTAAGCAAGGTCTTTTTATGGAAGGATGGCAAAAACATTATCCAGGAATGATTGAATGGATTAGTGCTGATACCCATGGTGGAATTAAAAAAATTAATACTTCAACTATGGAATTTGAAACTGATTTAGATACTTTCAAAGCTGATGCTGCAAGCGTTATTCCCGCTCAACAAGCAGGACGAATTGCCATGAATGCCGGCGTTAATAAAGGAGATTGGTGTCCAATAGTTCCTGCATCAATGCAATCTCAAGCTGATGAAAATATCTATGTTTTAGGTGATGCATCAATTGCTAAATCTATGCCAAAATCAGGGTTTTCAGCGAACAGTCAAGCTAAGGTAGCTGCAAATCATATAAGAGGTAGTTTAACTGGAAGTAAAGTATTTGCACCTCGTTTCGCAAATACTTGCTGGTCTTTAGTAGCGACTAATGATGGTATAAAAGTTGGTGCCAATTATGACGCTAAACCTGACAAAATAAATAAGACTAGTGGTTTTATTTCTAAGACAGGTGAAGATAGCAATTTAAGAAAAGCTACCTACGAAGAGTCAATTGGGTGGTATTCTGGTATTACATCAGACATGTTCTCATAATAAAATAAAAGTAAGAAGGTAACCGCATATTGGTTGCCTTCTTAACTTACATACCCACTATTTTAACAGCCTCTAAATTATTATTTTTTATAATTTTCTTTTCTGAAATATAATTTTCTAGCAAATTATATATTGGAGGTCCTTTTACATTTTGGTTAACTGAACCCCAACCACCTACTACGTAGTTTTTATTTGATTCAAGAGATTTGTCAGATGATATAATCCTTAAATTACTAATTCTGTTTCCCATCTTATTTTTGGGGCGACATGTATAAGTTAAGCCACCTACTCTCACCATGTCACCACCTTGTTGAAAAAAAGGATCAGGGTTGAAGATATTATCACAAACATCTTCAAGTATTTCTTTAATCATTTTACCCGTCATTTCAATTCTATAAACTTCAGGATAATTCATTGATGTTTGTGAGTAAATATCGTCAATTGTTATTTTTTGTCCTGGCAATAAAGTTGTACCCCACCTAAAACCAGGACTTAAAGATATTTCTGTATCTCTTTCTCTAATAATGGTGTCGCAAATAACATCATCCCAACTGCCATTAAAATTACCTCTCCTGTAAAGCAGGGTTTCAGTTTCACCTATAACCCTGGTACACTCGCTTTGATATGGAGCTCTTATTTTATTAATAAGCTTTTTCATATCAGGATCAGGTGGGATAATATCTGAAAAAACTGGAATTAAATTTGAACTTGTATCTACAACTTTTCCATTTTTTACTTTAAGATCTATTCTTCCTAAATATTTACCGTGTGAGCCAGATGACAATAGAAGTGTGTCTTTAATTCTTATACCCTTAGGGATAGCATCATGAGTATGACCAGTTAAAATTACGTCAATACCGTCAATCATAGAGGCTAACTTTTGATCAACATCAAAACCATTATGAGATAAAAGAACTACAATTTCTGCACCTTGTTTTTTAGCCTTATTTACATTTTTTTGAAGAACTTCTGGTCTAATACCAAAAGACCAACCCTTCACCATATAACTTGGATTTGCGATAGGAGTATATGGAAAATGCTGTCCAATAACTGCTATACTTACTCCCCCTTTTTCAAAAAAGGCTGTACTTTCGAAAACAGGCTCGTCCCATTCAGTATCAAAAACGTTACCACCTAGGAACGGATAGCCCAATTTATCAATTAACTCTTTTAAACGATCTTGCCCTAATGTAAACTCCCAATGACCAACCATAGCTTCAGTTCGTAATGCTCTCATCACTTCAACCATGTCAGCTCCTTGAGTTTGAAGCGAAGTGTAGGATCCCTGCCATGTATCACCTCCATCCAGAAGAAGTACTTTATCATCTCCTCTTTCAGAGCGAATTGCTTTTATCAAAGTTGTTGTATGATCTAGGCCACCTAACTTACCATATTCCATTGCCAATGGAACATAATCAACCATAGTGTGAGCGTAAGCTAATGGTGTGTTTGGTAATATATCAAAATGTTTTAGAAATGCTTCTCCAATTAAATGAGGTGGTATTCCTTCAAATTTACCAACACCAAAGTTTTCAGATGGTGGTCGAAAATATACGGGTTTTAATTGACCATGCATATCAGTTAAATGTAGGAGTGTAACCTGTCCTTTTGCATCAAAATTTAAAAGATCTTCAGTTTTGAGTTTTTGCTTTGCTGCTATAGCATTCCAAGATTTTGTAGCTAATAGCATTGCTGAAACTGATGCTAATTGGATAAATTCACGCCTAGAACGCATTAATTAACCTTTAATTTATGATTTTTCTTCTTCCGGTGTAACGTCTATATCTCTAGCTTTTCCAATTATCTTAGTTGGTACTTTACAATTTTCCATGCATGGTTTTCCATCAGTGTTAGCAATATCTGGTCTTGGATCAGGTAGTAAAAAGCCTTTTTGATTTGGCATTTTTATTTTTCCAATATTTTTTTCCGACAAAACAAAATCTTCTTCAATGATCTCGTTCATATAAAGAAGATAAGCAACTATCTGATATGTTTCATCATGCGTTAGAGATTGCGCAACACCAAAAGGCATTGCGCGATAAATATAATCATACATTGTTGATGCATACGGCCAATAACTTCCAGTAGTTTTTACAGGATCGTGAGTGTCAAGACTACCTTCACCACCAACTAACTCTGGCCATCTATCAACACCTTCACCAAAATCTCCATGACAGGCAGCACACTGTTCTGCATAAACTTCTTCACCCTTAATTGCATCTCCACTTCCTTTCGGAGCACCCATACCATCAGGTCTAACATCAATGTTCCATCCAGCAATTTCAGTTTTGGTTGCTATTTTTCCTAAATTAAATTTTCTATCATCAGCATTTACAAAGCTTGATAAAAAAATAAAAAAAGAGAATAATATTGAATGCCTAACCAAGTCGAACATTATCAACCTTACCATCAGAGTTTACCAGCCATGTTGCAATAGAATTATTATGGTAAATTGAGTTAACGCCTCTGATTTTTTGAAGCTCTTGAATAGTAGGTTGAATATAATTTGTTTCATCAATAGCTCTAGATTGTATAAGTAGCTCTTCTCCGTTCCATTCGAAAGGAAAGGTAAAACGAGCTACACTTTTGCTCAATACTGGGTCATGTAGTTTTGCAGTTTTCCAATTTTTTCCACCATCCAAAGAAACATCAACTCGTGAAATTTTACCTCTACCTGACCAAGCAAGGCCTCTTAGTTGATGCACACCCTTATTCAAAATTGGTTTTTCAGGACTAGGAGAAGTAACCACAGATTTAGCATCCATAACCCAAGTAAACATTCGTGCGTTTCCTTCAGGTAGCAAATCAGTGTATTTTGAAGTTTCTTCACGTGTCATATAAGGCATATCTCCAAACTCAAGCCTTCTTAACCACTTCACCCACATATTACCTTCCCAGCCTGGTACTACAAGCCTAGCTGGATAGCCTTGTTCTGATCTCAACGCTTCTCCATTCATAGCCCAAGCTATCATGCAGTCATCAAGTAATTTTTCAATTGGTATAGACCTAGTCATTCCAGAAGAATCACTCCCTTCAGCTAAAACCCACTTTGCTTTTGGCTTTAAACCAGTTTCTTGAATTAAATCTGATAATTTAACCCCAGTGTATTGGACATTGTGAACCATGCCAAAAGTATATTGACATCCATTTAACTGAGAGCCTTTCCATTCCATTCCACCATTAGCGGCACACTCTAAAAAGTAAAATTTATTTGTTTGTGGAAATCTTTTTAGATCATCCAAAGTGAAAATCATTTCTCTATCAACTAGACCATTAATCATGAGACGATAATCTTTAGGATTTATTATTGAAACGCCTCCATGATGCCTTTCAAAACACAACCCATTAGGAGTAACTATACCCTCTAAATCTTGAATAGGAGTAAAATTTACTGAAGACTGACTACTTGCAGTTAACCATTCTACATTTCTACGGATAACATTTTCTTCAAACTGTGATGGCATTCCATATGGATTAACATCTACACCGTCTCCAAGCTCACCAGTCCACTCAGGTACATTAGGTGGTAAGTTCTTTAAAGAAACTTCTTTAGCAAAAACTGAATTGGATGCAGCCGCCATAGCTCCTAAAGAGGCTGAGCCAACTAAGAGCTCTCTTCTATTAAGTTTTAAACTTTGATTTTTTTTATTTTTCTTCAAAGTAATGCCTAAAAGTTAAGATACAGTCATTTTTCTGGACATATTATATTTATCTCCATTATCATCTGTCCATTCAAAATCAAATGTTCCAGTTTTTTTTGCTTTAAACGGAAATGCTATGTAAGGATTAGTAGAAATTGATGGCTCTAAATCCATACCAAAAACTTGCTTTCGATTAAATTTTACTAAAAATTTATTAATAATTCTTTTTGGAATTTTTTTTCCATCTTTGTCCTTCATTCGACCACTATGCATTGGGTGCCTAATAAGTGTTTTTATTTCAATTATTTCATCAACTGAAGCTGTTTTAGGAACTTTTCCTCTTGGTTTTATTTTTGACATCACAAGCCTCCCTTCTTAACCACCACAACCACCAATAGTAACTTTTACTTTTGATTTTGTCATAGCAAAATTACCGTTATTATATTCTGCTAATAAGTAAATATTTTGAGTTTTAGATAATCTCATTCTTGTTGTAGCGGAGCACGCTCCCATATCTGTTGTAAAAGAAAATTTAGCTACATTTGGTGCGGGATTTCCGTCAGCCAAGATATAAACAGTTTTAACAAAATCTTCTTCTGTCATTGGACTTTCAATATCAAAACTTACTTTGACCTGATTTCCATTCTCTGCAATTTCTGGAACATCAAGGAAAAGATCAACTTCATCAACTTTAGCATTTTTACTTATTTCTTTAATTTTATTTAGAGCTAAGTTAGGTTTAGAAAGTGCATATTTTGAAAATAATACTGAGCTGGTAGCTCCA